>JAYTQU010000237.1:0-4148 GCA_043746555.1 Pseudomonadota bacterium
ATTTTCGAACAACTCCAGCAGTGTCGATGGCTTAAGTTCCAGCGCGCGATGTGCAAGTCCGTGATAACGCGCCACGGCCGCCGCGCACTCGCGATAGTCATTCGGCACACGCAGTCGTGCGCAGAGTGCGTCCAATAGTTTTACGCTAGCGCCTTCATGTCCGAAGTGTCGCGGCCACAGCTCTTTAGGCGTGACGCCCTTGCCGAGGTCGTGAGTCAACGCCGCGAAACGCACAATACCGTCTTCGCTCAGTCGCGCCGCCTGTTCAAGCACCATCAAGGTGTGCACGCCGGTGTCGATCTCCGGATGCCACTCGACCGGTTGCGGCACACCGAAGAGCGCATCGACTTCGGGGAAGATAATCTTCAACGCATGCGCATCGCGCAGTACGGCGAAGAATGTCTGCGGTTGCTTCGATAGCAGCGCGCGCTGCGTTTCTTGCCACACACGTTCGGGTACGAGTGCGTCGAGTTCGCCGCTTGCGGCAATACTTTGCATCAGCGAGAGCGTTTCCGGCGCGACAGTGAACCCGAGTGATGCGAAGCGAGCAGCGAAACGAGCGACTCGCAAGACGCGCACCGGATCTTCAACGAACGCATCCGACACATGCCGCAACAACCGCGCCTTGAGATCGCGTTGACCGTTGAACGGATCGATCAATGCTCCACTGTCCATATCTTTGGCAATGGCGTTGACGGTGAGGTCGCGTCGCTCCAAGTCCTGCTCTAGGGTGACGTCGCTGGAAAAACGCGTGACGAAACCGCGATAGCCGGGGCCGGTTTTTCGCTCGGTGCGCGCCAGTGCGTATTCCTCGTTCGTCTGCGGATGAAGAAAAACCGGAAAGTCGCGACCCACTGGCTTGTAACCGAGCGCCTTCATTTCATCGGGCTGTGCGCCCACGACCACCCAATCCCGTTCCTTGACGGGAAGTCCCAGCAATTCATCGCGCACCGCGCCGCCGACGAGAAAGGTTTTCATGGCGGTATAGTACAAGGCGGGCGAGGGCTGTGGGTCAGAGTCAGAGTCCGTTCTCTCGCCGAATCTCCGCGTCCAACAACAATGTTGAAGATGGGATGACCTTGATCGCTCGCGCCGTACTACTCATGCTCGCTACGTTATTGCTCTCCGGCTGCTATCTCATGCAAGCCGCAACGGGGCAAATGGCGATCAGTGCGAAGGCCAAACCGATCGCCGCCGTCATCGACAATCCAAACACGAAGCCAGCGTTGCGACGCCGCTTGCGGTTAATCGCCGACGCACGCGAGTTCGCGTCGCGGGAGTTGGGATTGCCCGATAACAAGAGCTATCGAAACTTTGTCGATCTAAAGCGCGACTACGTTGTCTGGAACGTCTATGCGACCGGCCGGTTTTCCGTCGATGCGCGAAAGTGGTGTTTTCCGATCGCCGGTTGCGTCGTGTATCGCGGCTATTTCAACGAACAACGCGCGCAGCGTTATGCGCGTCATGTGCGGCGGGATGGCGAAGATGCGGCAATCGCGGGTGCGGCCGCCTATTCCACGCTCGGGCATTTCAACGATCCGGTGGTGTCGACGATGCTACGCTGGAGCGATACGCAAATTGCCGCCATGTTGTTTCACGAACTCGCGCATCAGGTGTACTACGTGCCGAATGAATCGGCATTCAACGAAGCGTTCGCGTCGGTGGTGGAAGAGGAAGGCGCGAAGCGCTGGCTGGCGAAACGCGATAGCGAGCCTGGCAATGAGAAGGGGAATGACGCGGCATTGCAAGCGTGGCAAACAGCGCGCTCGCGTAGTTTGGCGTTTTCGGAATTGTTGCTGACCGCTCGCGAACGCTTGCGCAAGTTGTATGCGAGCGAACCGCCGTCGATGGCGCTTTACGATCGCAAGCAGCAGGAATTCGGCCGCCTGAAGTTCGACTATGAAAAACTAAAAGCAAGCTGGAACGGCTATGCCGGTTACGATGCGTGGTTCAATCGAGCGCTCAACAATGCCGATCTAGTATCGGCCGCCACCTATGAAACCTGCGTACCGGGATTCGAAAGACTATTGACGTCGCTCAACGGTAACCTGCCGAAATTCTACGAAGCCGTCAAACGACAGGGCCCTGCCGAGCGGCATCGGATGTGTGAGGCCGATCAATAGATCGACCCACGCATGGCGTGGCGAAATCGAGCACATTGCCGATGTGCTCGATTTCGGGAGCGAAGCGAAGGTCACGTCTTTCGCAAGCGATGCAACCGGTTCAACGCTCGCTTGCTCATCGCCCGTCACGCTTCAATCGTTACTTCCCTCAGTTGTTGGGCTTCAGTTGTTGGAAATCACGACCACAACCGTCGCGTTGCCGCGATGAATCGTCAGCGCAAAGGCGTTGGTCTTTTCGATTGCTTTCTTTAGCTGCGCCAGGTTCGCTACGTGAGTTCTGCCGACTGCGATGATCACGTCGTTGGCGCGCAATCGCTGTTGAGCTGCGGGACTGCCGGGCGCTACCGACCGCACGACAACGCCGCCGTCGCTGTCCGCCAGTTCCGCGCCTTCTAATCCCGGATTTAGATCAGTCACGCCGGTCTCTTTGCTGCCATCGGCATTGCTAGCCGTCGTGGCGTCTTCGGCGCCAACCAAGGCCGTGACTCGGCGCGGCTTACCGTCGCGCAGCAAGCTCAGTTCGACTTTGTCGCCGACGCGCATGAGACGGATAGTATTGCGCAGCTCGTTCGCGCTCTTGATGGGGTTGCCGTTGATGGCGGTGATGACATCGGCTGCTTTGATCCCCGCCTTGTCCGCGGGCGAACCTTCGAGCACCTCCGACACCAAAGCGCCTCGGGTGTCGTCGCTCAGGCCAAAACTCTGCGCCAATTCGGGCGTCATGTTGCCGATGCCGATCCCTAAGCGACCGCGTTTCACCACCTTGTACTTGATCAATTGATCCATCACCGACTTCACCATGTTCGATGGAATGGCGAAGCCGATGCCGATATTGCCGCCGCTTTGCGAAAGAATCGCCGAGTTGATGCCGACCAGCTCGCCCGACAGATTCACCAACGCACCGCCGGAGTTGCCGGGATTGATGGCGGCGTCGGTTTGAATAAAGTCTTCAAGCGCATCGGTACGGCCGTCGGGATTGATGCCGGCGCGTCCCAATGCGCTGACGATGCCCGAGGTCACGGTATGTTGCAGACCGAACGGATTACCGATTGCGACGACGTAATCGCCGACTTCAGTCTTGGTCGAATCCGCAATCGGTATTTCGGCGAGATTCGTGCCCTTGATTTTAAGCACCGCAATGTCCGATGCCTTGTCGCTGCCGACGATGTCGGCTTTGAAGGTGCGATTGTCGAGCAACGTGACATTCACTTCGCTGGCGTTTTCCACCACGTGTGCGTTGGTGATGATGTAGCCGTTCTTCGCATCGACGATTACGCCCGATCCGGCCGCCTGCGCTTGGCGTTGATGCTGCCGCGGACCGTCCTCGGGAATCTCGAAAAAGCGTTTAAAGAATGGATCGTCCAATAGCGGATTGCGTTGCGTCGGCAGGTTGACCTTGGTCGCGATGTTCACCACGGCGGGTGAAACTCGCTTGATCATCGGTGCTAACGATGGCACTGGCGTCTCGCCGACCTTCGCAGGCAATTGCGCGGCAGCCGGGTCGGACAACGCCAATGTGCCCAATTGCAACAGCGCTACGGCGCTAATCAGGGAGCCGAACCAACGAACGTTTGGAGGTAGTCGCATAGGTAGTCGCATAGATAAACAATTCCAACAAGATTAAAGAAACACTACTAACGAACCCGCATCATCGCAGACCTGCGCGAGCACGGCTACCTATAGCCCCGCAATGCGCCCCTCACTTGCGCAAGCGTTTTGCCCTAATGTTGATCCAAATTGGCAGGATCTTAGGGGCCTGACTTAGGACTAGTGGGCTGCGGGATCGCCCAATTTCGACGTCAATTTTGATCGCTTTCAGCAGGCGTAACGCGATGAGCGAATTTTCCATCTGCGCTTTCGACTCGCGAGTGGCGGTTCGGTTCCGCAGCAATGCGTCGATCTCGAATTGGGCGGTCGCCGGATTTGCGTAATCCATTGAGTGTGATCTTGATTTCGGGCGGCATCGCGCCGAACGCGGGGGCGAAAGCGAGCGCGGTATCGGTCGGGTTGCTTTGCGCGCACAAA
>JAYTQU010000238.1:0-6950 GCA_043746555.1 Pseudomonadota bacterium
GGTAGCGGACGCTGCTCATTTGCCCGCACACGAAAGTAAACCAACCGGCCCTTGAGATGCGTGCGATCAACCCACGCTGCAACCTGAGCGTAATACCTATCGGGAACCAATAGCGATAAACCAAAGCTGCGAAGCATTCGTTCGGCGGCGCCTTCCCACTCGCGCTCGTCGTCGCGTACTTGCAGTATCTCGCCAACGAACGGCATCTCCTCGGCAGTCAAATCGAGCGCCGCGGACAACGCCGCGCGCATGGCAATTTGTTCGGACGGAATATTACTGCGTCGTTCCTTCAGGCTCTTGAGCTCGGCGTTTTGGGTGTCGTGCTCCTGTTTGCCCTGACGCAGCGTCACGCCGTTTTCCGTGATCTCGTTTTGCAGCGCCGCTTCGCGCGCGCCTGCGGCCTCGCTTAAAGCAGAAAATGTTTTGCGTGACTGTGCAAAGCGCTCTTCGCCATCGGCGACCGGCAATGCCAACCCCTGGACTAACTCACGATAACGCCGCGCCTTGCGTTCGCGCGCTTGGCGTTCGAGTTCGTACTTGCGTATTTCCTCGTCAAGTCGCTC
Organism: Pseudomonadota bacterium; assembly: GCA_043746555.1. Lineage (GTDB taxonomy): Bacteria > Pseudomonadota > Gammaproteobacteria > Steroidobacterales > Steroidobacteraceae > CAZQYC01. The sequence goes on from JAYTQU010000238.1 coordinate 564, forward strand.
TAGACGGTCGCCGCCGTTGTCGGCAATGCCGCGCTTGAGATCGGCCTGCCGAACTTGCAGTGCGCCGCGTTGCTCTTCCAACTGTCGCACCTGCCGGCTCTGTCGCGCCCAGTCGTCGTCGAGTCCGACGATGCGCTTGTCGAGTAGTTCTAATTTCAAAACCGCAAAGTACGCCTTGAGCGCCTCGCGACCCAAACGCAGATCTTCGTGGCGCGTCGCCAACTCCGCGTGCTTCGCGCAATCGCCCACCAGCGGTGCCAGCAGCTCCACTTGCCGTTTGGCTTTGAGCACCGCCTCATGCGCACGATTGAGATCGTCGAAGTGCGCGATCAACGCCGCTATGCGCGGCGCGACATCGAACGGCTCCAACATGTGGCCGCGCACGAAGTCCGTGAGATTGCCCACCGACTTCATCGACACGGTTTGGTGAAACAATTCCAGCGCCTGCTCGCTCGCAATGCCCAGCCGGCGTCTAAACCACGCGCCGTATTGCGGGAAAGTATCGAATACTTCCACTCCCGCGGTGCGCAGTTTTTTTCGCAAGGCTGGAATATCCGCGCCGAACTGCGAGAAGTCGGCGGCGATGGTCAATGCGCGATCCGCGCCGACGAATAGTCGCGCTGGCTGCGTCTGCGAATCTTTCAACCAGAACACCTGTGCAAGCGTCGCCCACTGATCGTACCCGACATTGCGAAAGACGCCGAGGATGACTGAGTAGTTGTTGTGATCGCGCAGCGGCACAGGCTTGGCCGCGCCGCTTAAGTCGCTGCGCTCGGATTTGTAATAGCCCTGCACATAGGATCGCAGCGTCCGTTCTTTACTGTCTGCGCCTGCTGCCTTGTTATAGGCAACGCGCTGCGCGGGAACCAGAAGCGTCGTGACGGCATCCACCAAAGTGGATTTTCCCGAGCCGATGTCGCCGGTGAGCAATGCATTGCGGCCATCGGCGTTCAACGTCCACACGCGTTGATCGAACGTGCCCCAGTTAAACACTTCCAAGCGATGCAATCGGTAACCGGATAGTGCGGGGTTAGTCTCGAAGTTTAGCTCCAGGCTTTCTGGCTCAACCATCGACGCTTACTCCTGCGTCATTCTGTTCCGTGTTTTGGTCCGCGCGCTGACCCACCAGCTGCTGTCGATATTCTTCGAGCCGCGCATCGAAATCGGCCAGCCATTGCGCATCGACAAACGCCTTGAGAATGCGACGCACCTCGAAGCTGGCGGATTGCGATGTTGCGCCCATCGCGGTCGACTTGAGCCGACGCAAGAATCCCAGCTCGACGATCTTGTTGAGATTGGCGTCCACTTGATCGAACAGCTTGGCTTCATTGTTACTGGCGGGTAAGAACACTCGCAACAGTTCGACAATGCTGTCTTTGCTCAGCACGAGTCGCGTTTCGCCGCCGCTCGCGTCGAACTCGGCCAGTTTTTTACGCAACAAGGCGAGCAGCAAGCTGACCGGAAAGGACAAGGGCCGCCGGGCAACGAGGCGCGGTTGTTTCGACGCCGCATCGTCAACCGGGCGCGATCGCAAAAAAGCATAGCCCTCTGCATCGTCCAGCACCAGATCGAGGCCGAGCACGCGCACATAGTCGCGCACTCTTGCCTGCAACTTAAGCAACGAGCTCCACAACCCCGCCGCATCGTCGCGATAGATGACGCCTTTGAGCAACGCAATCGCGACCGCCGATAAATCGAAGGACAGATCGAACGCGTCGCCTGCCGCTAAATCTACTGTCTCGATGTTCGGCTCCATTTTGTCTACCTTACGAAAATGACGCGCTGCAAGCGCGCGTGTCGCCACGCGGGTGCTGCTTGATCGTCACAGACCTGATCATCACAGGCGCGCCAAGCGATATCGTCGATGCTGTTTTCATCGACGCTCGACTTAAATACGTCGACCGCCAACTGCAAGTAGGCCACAAGTTCGGTTAGCCCGTGCTGCAGCGGACGCGACTCGCACAGTTCGCGCAGTGTCACTTGGGTGCGATCTTGCAACGCCCGCCGGATGTGCCGCGACAGTTCTGCTTTATCGACCACCGTTTGCGCGAACAATGCGCCCGTGTCGATATCCGCATCGCCGGACTCAAGTACCGCAGCGGCGAAATGTGGTTTGAGCGCAGGCGTGTGCAACGGACGCTCCATCGGCAGTTCGATATCGCAGGCCAAATCCGCAATGGTCATGGTCTCGCCCGCGGGCTGCGTATCGCGCAATGCGAGCGCCTTCGACTCGATGCCGCGCAGAATATCCATGATGCGGCGATTCTCCAACCATGCTTGATCGTCTAAAAAACGACGCAGCTGTTGCGATAGTTGCGCGACAGTACGCTGCGTATGTTCGCCCGCTTCCAACCAATCGTAATGAACGCGGCGCGTTCGCGCATCGGGTTTTAAGTCGGCGACTGCCGCAAGCCGCAAGATGCGATCGAGCAATTGCGTGAGTTCTTCCTGCCTGCTGCTTGACATCAGAAAATCCCAAAAAGCACGGAAGCTGCGGCCCTGATCCGAATCGGCGATGGCGTCGCGCTCGCCCATGATGTCCTCCAGCAATGCGCCCTTCCCGCCTTCCCACAACGCGATGCGCTCGCGCACATGCCGGTCCAGGCCGCGAAAATTCTGCTCGACTTCGCGAAAGTCGGTGAGCAATTCGCGAGATAGTTGCATGAACTGCTGAAAGCGATCTTTGACGGCGGTGTCGTCGAGCAGTCGCAGGTCTCCGGCCAGCACTCGGGAAATTTCCGCGTCGATTTCATCGCGTCGCTTGTACAGTTCGGTAACGCGCGTCTCCTGATTGGTTTCGGTCCCCGCGCCAATCTGGCGCAACAACTCGAAGAGCGTCAGCAGCCGAGATTCCGTGCCGACAAACGCGCGCTCCATGAGCGTGCCCAACCACGCAATCGCCTTTTCCGCCGCGGGCGTGAGATCGAAATACGGTTCGTCGGAATCGTGCGCATAAAATTTACGCAGCCAACCGCGCTCGTTCGCCGCCCAGTCGTTCAAATAATCGAGCGCCGCCTTCGGAAACGCGCCCGCCCCAGCATGTTCGCGCAGCACAAAGAGATCGTCTTCCAACGCTTCGGCAAGCACGGCCTGCGTCATGGACCGCACATTGGGAACCACAAAGACGCGGTTCAGAAAGCTCGCCACCAAAGGCGCATGGTCGGAGCGCAACAAGCGCCACGCGGGGTGACTTTGCCGCAGCTTGTCGAGTGAGAAATAGTCCAGATTCATGGACGGTAATATAGCCGCATCGCTGCGCAACTCCGCAATCGCCTGTGAAGAATAGGACCCAAGGATGGGTCCCGACGCCCCGACGCCAGCGCTTTGACTGTCGTCGGAGCGCAGCGAAAACCACGCTTTTCGCGGAGCGGGTGGGATGGTCGCGACAGGAAGTCCGATCCATCCCACTTCTTTACCAGGACCCATGGAAGGGTCCCGCCATCGGTTCCTACCGATGGCGGAGCCAAGCAAAAACCACGTTTTTTGCTTGGCGGGTGTGGTGGTTGTGACAGGGAGTCCAATCCACCACACAAATGAAAGGAGTCGGCCGATAAGCCGGGTTCTGTCGAGAACAATCATTCATCTGGGATCTATGTCGCCATAGACCTCAAGCGACCTACCCGGGAACCTGCATGGGCCATGCGTGCAGCCTCACATCCCCAATCCGAAGATCGAAGACGCGTGCCACTTGTTCCCCTATTTGGTCTTGCTCCGAGCGGGGTTTACCGTGCCGCCGAGTGTTACCACCGACGCGGTGCGCTCTTACCGCACCCTTTCACCCTTACCGTCGCACCTTGCGATGCGCTTAGGCGGTTTGCTTTCTGTTGCACTTTCCGTGGACTCACATCCCCCAGGCGTTACCTGGCGCTTTGCCCTAGGAGCCCGGACTTTCCTCGATAGCTCACCCATTGCTGGGCTACTACCGCGATTGCCTGGCCGACTCCGGCGCGGAGGTTACTCTTCCATCGCGCGCTAAGCGAGCGAGATCTGCAATTGATTTTGCCGCATCGAGATCATTGCGTTGTGCATTGATACCATGGGCGACGTCGAATGGAATGTGGAGGTTGTATGTCGGAGTATCAAGCCCAGGTCGACTGGCGCCGCAACAATAACGAATCGTTCATCGACTCGCGCTACAGCCGCGCACACGTTTGGAAGTTCGACGGCGGCGTCATGGTGCCCGCATCAAGTTCGGTTCACGCAGTGCCGCTGCCGTATTCGAAGCCGGAAAATGTCGATCCAGAAGAAGCCTTTGTTGCGGCAATTTCATCTTGCCATCTGCTGACGTTTCTCTATCTCGCCGGCAAAGTTAAGTTTGTCGTGGACGCTTACAGCGATTTGGCAATCGGGCAGATGACCAGGAATGCGAAAGGTCGTCTCGCGATCACGCATGCACGCTTGGAGCCGCACATTGTTTTTTCCGGTGCCAACATCCCGACGGACGTCGACGTGCAGCGTTTACATCACCGTGCCCACGAGCAATGCTACATCGCCAACTCCGTGCTCACGGAAATAACGGTGGGCGGATCATGGAAACATGTTTCCGCGGTTTAGATGAATTTCATTGTCAGTGTTGGCAAGCTACTCGACAGTCACCGACTTAGCGAGATTTCTCGGTTGATCGATGTTCACGCCTTTACTCAATGCGACGTGATATGCGAGAAGCTGCAACGGAATATTGAGCAGAATCGAATCCAGTTCCGGCTCCGACTTCGGTACAGCGAATGATCCGTCGACTGTCACGGGTAGCTCGCCCGAATGCGTAATCGCAAACACCGGTCCACGACGCGCGCGAATTTCCTCGATGGTGGAAATATTCTTGGCGAATAGATCATCACGCGGAAGTACTACGATTGTCGGCGTTTCCGGCGTGATCAACGCGAGCGGTCCATGTTTAAGTTCCGACGCGGGATACGCTTCCGCATGCAGATAACTTACTTCTTTCAACTTGAGCGCGCCTTCAAGCGCCACGGCATAGCCCGCCGCTCTGCCGACAAAGTAGACATCGCTCGCGTTGGCCAATGATTTTGCGAGTGCCGCTATCGTCGGCTCACTTGCAACAATCGCGTTGATCTGATCCGGCAACGCCGTCAGCGCATTGAGCAGACGCGCGCCATCGGCGGTTCCTAGGTCGCGAATACGGCCAAGATGAATCGCAAACAACGCAAGCGCCACAGCAGTACAGGTAAATGTCTTGGTTGCAACGACTGCAATTTCCGGCCCCGCATGCAAATACAATCCACGCCCGCACTCACGCGCGATAGTGCTTCCCACGACATTTACAATGCCGAGAACACGGCCGCCTTTGCGCTTGACTTCTTGAACGGCCGCCAACGTATCGAAGGTTTCACCCGACTGACTCACGGCGATATACAAGGTATCTTGCTCGATCACCGGGTTGCGATAACGAAATTCCGAAGCCGCTTCCGCATGTGCCGGAAGACGGGCCAACTGTTCGATCAAATGCGCACCGACACACCCCGCGATATACGCAGAACCGCAGCCGAGAATCTTGATGCGCTTTACTTCAAGTAACTCGCGCGCCGTCATTTCCACGCCGCCTAAATGCGTTGTTTGAAAACGCGTTTCCAATCGACCGCTTAACGTGCGTCGCACGGCATCGGCTTGCTCGCCGATTTCTTTCCGCATGAAGTGCGAGTAGTCGCCTTTGTCGAGCGCTTCGCTATCCCAACTTACGACGAGCGGTGTCTTTGCGGTGAGTCCGCCATCGAGCGTGGACGTTTGATAACCATCGGCGCGCAGTACTGCCAGTTCGCCGTCATCAAGATGCACAACGCTTTGTGTATGGCGCACGAGCGCCGCCGCGTCGGAAGCAACAAACATTTCATCATCGCCAATACCGATGACGACGGGACTGCCATTGCGCGCGACAACAATGCTATCGGGCTGCTCGGCGTCGAGGACTGCAAGACCATAGGTGCCAACAACCTGTCGTAATGCCATCCGCACAGATTCATCCAACGAATCGCCTTGCATCTTGGCAATCAGGTGCGCCAACACTTCCGAATCGGTATCGGATTTGAACTGCACGCCATCGCTCTTTAGACGCGCTTTCAATGCCGCCGCGTTTTCGATAATTCCATTGTGGACGATCGTGAATCGCTCGCGAGCGTCCACATGAGGATGCGCATTCGCATCGCTTGGCTCGCCATGCGTCGCCCAGCGCGTGTGCGCGATTCCAATCGTGCCTGGCATCTTCTCCGGAGCGAGCCGTGCCAAATCGCGCACCTTGCCTTTGCATTTGGCGATATGAAGCTTGCCATCGGTTACGACGGCGATGCCCGCCGAGTCGTAACCGCGATATTCCAATCGATGCAAACCTTCCAACAAAATTGGCGCGGCTGCGCGACTACCGATATATCCAAC
>JAYTQU010000239.1:0-1618 GCA_043746555.1 Pseudomonadota bacterium
TGGCTACTGCGCTGGCATCGGCTGCGAATACAGCGATATGAATTTCCGCACCGGCAATTTGACTAGCACAGCTCACGCATTTCGCGGTGGCCTGATTGAGCTTGCCGTTGGCGTGTTCGGCAACGATGAGGATTCTATTCGTTGTGGCGCTCATCAGAGAACTCCCCTTTGTTTCAGGGCTGCAATCAATTCGGGAACGTCCTTCACCATGATGCCTTTGCCGCGCACGGCGGGCGGTTCGAACTTAACGTTCTTAAAAGCATTGACCGGCGTCACGCCAAGATCGGCGAAACTGAAAGTATCGAGCGGCTTCTTCTTTGCCTTCATGATTTCCGGCAACTTGATAAAGCGCGGTTCGTTCAAGCGCAGATCGGACGTGACTACTGCGGGAAGATCGACTTCAATGGTTTCAAGTCCGGCGTCCACTTCGCGCGTGACCTTTGCTTTGCCGCCATCTCCGTCAATGAGGAGGTCGATCTTCGAGGCGAAGGTGGCTTGCGGGCGATTCCACAGCGCCGCCACCATTTGACCGGTTTGACCGTTGTCGTCGTCGATGCCTTGCTTGCCCATGATGACCAGCGTCGGACTTTCCTTTTCGATCAACTTGACGAATGTGCGCGCCGCAGTCAGGGGCTCAACGGCTGAATCGCTCTGCACGAGAATCGCGCGATCCGCTCCCATCGCCAAGCCGGTTCGCAATTGTTGCTGCGTGTCGGTGGGGCCGATACTCGCAACGATCACTTCGGTTGCACCGCCTTTTTCTCTGATGCGAAGCGCTTCTTCCAGTGCAATTTCGTCGAAAGGATTGATGCTCATCTTGACGCCGTCTGTGACGACGCCGGTGCCATCGGGTTTGACTCGCACTCGAACGTTGTAATCGATGACACGTTTTAAGCAGACTAAAATCTTGCTCACTGGTTGCTCCGCTTGGGTCCAGATCGATAAAGGCCGATTAGATTAAGCTTGCCCGGCGCCCACAATAATAATTAGGCCAAAATTAGGGTTGTGGGCCGCCAGCAGCGGCGGGCACACTATTGCAATGCAGCGCCTGAGTCAAACAACGCTAAGCGCTGGCGTTAGATCCTGGAGGCATTGATGACCGACACCTTAGGCCCACGGATGAAAGTTGGCGTGATCTCACCGGCCACGAATACCACCGTGCAACCGGAATTTGACCGAATGCGGCCGCGCGGCGTCACCAACCAACAAGCGCGCGTCAACATTCCCGATACGCCGGTTGGATCGGATGAAGAGTTGGCGGCGATGACGGCGAAAATTCGCGCCGAGATCGAAGCGGCGGTCGATACGATCATGGCCTGCATGCCGGCGGCGGTGGTATTGGCGTTTGGCGCGGAAACGCTCTGGGATGGACTGTTGAGTCCGAAAGAATTGCAGGCGCAACTCGAACATCGCGCTGGAGTGCACGTCGTGATGAGCGGATTAGCAGCCGTCGCCGCGATGCAGAAGTACGGCGGCGTGCATCGCATCGGCGTACTCACGCCGTATTTATCCGCGGGCGATTCGCAAGTGCGACGTTTTTTCACCGATGCCGGTTTCGACGTCGTCAATCTGCTCGGGTTGCGTAGCGCGAGTCCGGCACTGATGGCGCACGAGCCAT
>JAYTQU010000240.1:0-4084 GCA_043746555.1 Pseudomonadota bacterium
TGAAAAGCGCGGCAAGATGGCGATGGACGTCATGGGCATCTTGGCCTCGTTCAAAGGCACCTTGGTGCATGATCATTGGAAACCTTATTACCTGTACGACTGCACCCACGCGCTGTGCAATGCGCATCACCTACGCGAACTCACCCACGCCTTCGAGCAAGAAGGGCAGCCGTGGGCCAAGGCCATGGACACGTTGCTACTGACCATGAACAAGGCCGTGACCACCGCAGGCGGTGTACTGGATGCCGACACCGCGCACACCTGGCGAGAAAAATATCGTGCACTGCTGCAGCAAGCGGATACCGAATGTCCGGAACCCAAGGCGGCCGAGGGGCCGCCCAAACGCGGCCGGGTGAAACGCAGTAAAGCGCGTAACTTATTAGAGCGTCTGCGCAACTACGAAGACGACGTGCTGCGCTTTATGAGTGATATCAACGTCCCCTTTACCAACAACCAAGGTGAACGCGATATTCGCATGACCAAAGTGCAGCAGAAGATTTCCGGCTGCTTTCGCTCCATCGAAGGCGCCAAAACCTTCTGCCGCATCCGCTCTTACCTCTCTACCTGCCGAAAGCACGGGGTTGGTGTCGGCGAGGCACTGGAGCATTTGTTTAACGACCAATGGCCGGATTTCATTCGGGAGAAGATGCGGAGTGCTGAATAGTTACGAAGCAGCTAGGATTGCGGATATCCGCAGCGCCTTGGCTAAACATAATGCGCGTTGTCGCAGCGTATCGCCGACAACACTCGTGCTCACGATTATGCGTTGACCGCATTAGAGAATGGCGAGTTATAGTAGGGCGGCACTGAACTCGGCTGGCGCATTTCGCTTGGAACAAATACGACTAAAACGCCGTGAGCGCGTCGTCAAGACTGCGCTTGCGAAACTAACGTGTCCGGTTATGACCGGCGAGTTTCGACGTACGCGTCTATTTCGCTTGCTCGACAAGACGCGTAAATCGCCCATAGTGTGGATTAACGGGCCGGCGGGAGCTGGCAAGACGACATTGGCGGCGAGTTATCTCAAAGCGCGCAGGCTGCCTACATTGTGGTATCGAATCGATGCCGGCGATAGCGATTTAGCCTCGTTTATTTACCATCTTGGCGTTGCCGCCAATGCGATCGGCTCGCGTCGTAAAAAGGCGTTGCCGCTGCTCACTCCGGAGTATCGCGCGGGCCTATCGATCTTCGTGGCAAGTTACTTTCGCGAACTGTTTGCCGGCTTAAAACGGCCAAGCGTGATCGTCCTAGATAATTATCAAGAGGTCGGCGTTGACGCGGAATTGCACGAGCTACTGCAGCAGGCTGCCGAACAAATTCCGACTGGCGTTCAGATCATCGTCTTAAGTCGCGAACAACCGTCGAGATCATTCGCGCGGGTACGTGCGTCGGCGCGCCTGGCGATTATCGGTTCGCAAGAATTGAAGCTGACGGAGCAGGAAAGCGCTGGAATCGTGAAGCTACGCCAAAAACGCGTACGGTTCACGCGCGAGGAAATTTATCAACTACATCAGGACACGCAAGGCTGGGTCGCGGGATTGGTGCTCCTTACCGAACGGGTTGCGGATAGCTCGGTTGGGCGTTCCCTTGCGCCGCCCGGCGGCAATCAATGTGTTTTTGAATACTTTGCCAGTGAGATTTTCCGCTACGGCGATCCGGCTATTCGATCGTTTCTATTGAAGACCGCGTTCCTACCTACAGTGTCGGCCACGATCGCGCAAGCCCTCACCGGTGAGCCTAACAGCAAACCGATCTTAGAGAATCTAACGCGTCGTAATCTTTTTACCGTTATGCATAGCGACGGCAGTTACGAATACCATCCGCTGTTTCGTTCTTTTCTCGTCAATGTCGCGAACACCACTTATTCCCCGGAGGAAATTGCAGCGCTCAAATCGCACAGCGCTCAATTGTTAATTGCAAGCGGGGACGTGGAGACTGGCATCGCGCTACTTCTTCAGGCGCAAGATTGGCTGAGCGCGCTGCGTCTAATTTTAACCCAGGCTCGTGCGGTGTTCGTGCAGGGACGAACACACACACTCGAAGCGTGGTTGAATCATTTCCCGGAGTCGTTACGAGCGGACCATCCTTGGGTGCTGTATTGGCAAGGACTGTGTCGTCTCGTCGTTGCACCGGTCGAAGCGCGCGGCTATTTTGAGCAAGCCTTTGCGTTGTTTGAAAAGCAGAACGACGCATCGCCCTTGTATCTTGCGTGGTCGGGAATTGTCGAGACCTTTGTGCTTGAAATGAACGACTTTGTGCCCTTGAGTCGTTGGATTGATTGTTATGGATCATTGGCTGTAGGTCGTTTGGCGCCCGCGCCGGAGATCGAAACGGCGAGTGTCTTTACGTATGTGACTGCTTTGTTATTCGGTCGTACCGACCATCCAGATTTACCGGCATATGTGGAGCGCGCGGAATTGCTGTTTCAGAATGAAACCGATGCAGATCGGCGCTTCAACCAAGCAGCGAGTTTGCTGTCGTATCATTTGTGGGTAGGCAATGTCGCCAGCGTTGGGCGCTTACTAGATATTCTCGGTCCCTATGCCCGCGCCTCCGATGCAAAACCGCTGGCACGACTCAACTGGTACACCTACGAGGCGGTCTACGCCACGGGGACAGGTATGCCGGAGGAATCATTGCGTGTCTTGTCTGAGGGGTTCGCGTTCGCGGAATCCACTGGCGTGCGCCTTTATGATATTCGATTCGTGGGATTTAGCATTTATGCTCAGCTTTGTATTGGCAACGTGGCGGCCGCTCACGCCTTGATGAAGAAAATGTGGGCGTTAGCCGGGCGCGGACATTTCAGCGACGCAGTCTGTAGTCATTTTGCATGCATGGTCTTTTCGCGTAAAGGCGATAATGCACGCGCGATCGAAGAAGGTCGCCGATCAGTTGCTTTGTTCAGGCGCGCCGGTTCGTTGTTTGGCGTGGCCCAATCGCTCATCGCTTTAGCTTGCGCCTCCGCTCAGCAGGGCGATACGGCCAGTGCATTGGCGGATATTGACGAGGCACGCGTGATTGCGCAACGCATTCACAGCAAATCGGCGATCTGCTTGTGCGCGTTCGGCGAGGCCAACATTCGTCGCCTGCAAGGCGAGCAGGCGCATTCACTGCGGGCCTTGGCTGAGACGCTAACGCTTCTCAGCCAAATAGGTACGGTGACGCCGGTATGGTGTTCGCGTGAGGACGCCGCGACTCTGTATGCTGCGGCGCTCGATGCGGATATTCATTCCGACTACGTGCGAAAAATAGTAACGAAGGCGCGGCTCCAGCCGCCACCGGGCTACATCTCCGAGCAATGGCCATGGTCGATTCGCATCCGCGCGCTTGGGCGGTTACATATTGATCGCGACGGCGCGCCGTTGGTATTTAGCGGCAAAACACAGAAGAAGCCATTGGAACTGATCAGTGCGGTGGCTGCATTCGGCGGACGCGGTGTCAGTATTACCAAGCTCGTGCAAACACTGTGGCCCGACGCTGATGGCGACGTTGCTAGAGCGACACTGCGTGTCACGCTGCTGAGGGTGCGCAAATTGATCGGCGAAGACGCCATCGTGCAGCAAGAGGGGCAATTCTCCTTCAACGAGGCGTGTTGTTGGCTGGATGTGTGGGCGTTCGAAAGACTTTGCGCCGCCGCCGCCGAAACGCGATTCCCCGCCGCGATCGCCCAACAACTACTCACTCTTTATCGCGGAGTTTTGCTTGCGGATGACGAGGCACCGTGGGTGTTGACGCAGCGTGATCGACTGCGATCGAAATTTCTGCGGACCATTACGCAGCTGGGTTACGCGCTGCAAAAGCAAGATCAAGCGGCGCTTGCCATAGATCTCTATCAAAAAGGCATCGAAGTCGATCCGCTAGCGGAGGACTTCTACCGCCATCTGATGCGACATTATGTGAGTTTGGAACGCCCAACAGAGGCACTCGCTCTATACCAACGTTGTCGCGCCACACTCGCGCGCGAACTGCATATCGAGCCGACTGTCGAAACCAAAGCGATCTATCGCGGCATAACGTCTCAGACCGCCTGAGAGTGAGGCGCGCCGCCAATAAAATTCCATTTGCGTGGGAATGACTTGCTTGC
>JAYTQU010000241.1:0-18878 GCA_043746555.1 Pseudomonadota bacterium
GTCGACAAGGATTTGCAGGCGTTTCCGAAACAAGACGTAAAGCGAATCCTCCAGCGAATTCGGTTGCTGACGGAAGATCCAAGACCAACGGGATGCGAGAAGCTGTCGGGCCGAGAACGCTACAGAGTTCGGCAAGGTATCTATCGCGTAATTTATGAAATCACTGATGAGGATTTGCTGGTTGTTGTGGTCAAAGTTGGGCATCGACGCGACGTTTATCGCACCAATTGAAATGTTCCATCCCTACAAAACGGTCATGACCGCGTGCGGGACTGTCGAGCAACACCCGACATCCCGCCGCGGGAACAATCACACTCCCGGCTTTGCGCCGAGCATTTTCGCTGTTTCTTCCGAAGATAACGGCACGCCCGGACGCGCGGGCGTTGCACTGCGTGCTTGACCAGCCGTTTTTGGATCGGGCATTTCGATACGGCCGTTGAAGAAAGAACCTTCGACGAGTCCGACACGCGGCGCGAAAATATTTCCCGTGACGCGTCCCGTCGCGTGAATCACTATTGACTCGCCGCCGTGTAAATCGCCGTCTACAGTGCCATCGACTGTGATGACACGCGCATGGATATTGCCGAGCACCGAACCCTCGGTGCCAATCGTCACGCTTTGCGTGTGATTGATCGAGCCTTCGATGCGACCCTGCAAAATAAAATCTTCTTCGGCGCTTAGTTCGCCCTTGAATCGCAGTGTCGGTCCGAGTACGGCGATTTTCCGTTCGGTTTGAGGCGCGGGTTGAGCGGGCGGCGCGCCGAATGAAGGTTGCGCTCGCATCGGTTCGGGTGCTTCGGGTCGTTGATCAAAACCAAGATTACGCATGAGTATTCTCCACATCTTTAGTCAGCGTGATGCCAATGATCGAGGAAGGACGTGGCGCTCACGCGCCGGACGTGCCGGTCTTTTGTTGAGCGGGCGGTTGTGCCGCGGTGCGATTGGATTTTCCATCGGGACGCGCGCCTTGCCGGCCGTCTTTCTTGTTTTCCATATCGACTGCGCCGTTAAAGTGCGAGCCTTCAATGAGACACACCGATGGCGCGTGAATATTGCCGCGCAAATTGCCGGACTCATCGACGTACACCGAGCGCTCTGCGTGCAAATCCCCTTCGACCGTGCCTTCGACCTTGATAATCTGAGCGCTGATATTCGCTTTGACCTTGCCTTCTTTACCGATCGTTACCCGCTGCGTGTGGTTGATGGTTCCTTCAATCGATCCTTGAATCAGCAAATCTTCGTCGGCCGACAGTTCGCCCTTGAAGCGCAAACTGGGCGGCAACACCGACATGCGTTCCGACGCCGTATCGTATGGATTACTCATGCAGATCTCCTTCGTGTCTTCAGAATTGAAATCAGAGGTGTGTGGAGCGCGTCGCCCAACGAGAGGTTTCGCGAGGCGACGCCGTGATGACGAAGGCGACACTATTCGCAGTGTGACGAGCTGCACAGGAAATTCATCACAGAGTGCTCGACGTCGGCTCGACAGTTCATTTTTTCGTCCGCGGATTTAGTTGCTGCAATGCGGACTCGCGGTGCATGAATAGTCAATCCCTGACGAAGAAGTTGCACTGTTAAACGCGAGCGTCGCTTCTGAATTGTTTTTGCGACAGTTGACGAACTTGAATTGTCATTGAGCGCAATGAAAAACACTCGCGGTCGAACTGCACTCGTCGTCGAAGTCGTGATCGGCTGCAACTCGTCAATCGCTCTACGCCAAACGCAATGCCTCGCGGCTAGCCGCAAGTTTCTCGATCGCGTATCGATATCCGGTTTCGATGGTTTTATCGAACGCCTTCCAATTTAGCAAATCCAAATTGCCAAGCGGCGGTTGCAACAATACATCGCTGTATTCGCGCCCCGCAGCGGTGTTGGCAGCGCTGTTAATCATTCCGCAGCGCCACAGCACCTGAAAGATGTTCACGTGCTTCTCCTTGCCGATGAACCAGCGGATGATTTTCCAAAGCGGTGGACCTTCGGCTTCGTCGCCTTGCGCCGTAAATACGCGTTCCGCGCCGACATCGACACCGATAACCGGACCGCGCCCTAAGTCGCGCATGACATCGACGGGAAGATTGTTGATGGTTGCGCCGTCGACAAACACTTCGCCGTTGTTGAATACCGGTGGCAACACACCGGGAATCGCGACCGATGCGCGCAGCCAGCGCCATAGTTCGCCGCTACGATGAATCGCACTGTGTCCCGTGGTGAGATTTGCCGAGACACAGAAGTAAGGCAACGCTAGGTCTTCGATGCGCACAGCGCCGAATTCTTGTTGCAACAAACGGCTGACTTTGCGGCCTGATACTAACGATATCAATGGAAACGTGTAGTCGTTAAGCGGGTTGGTATCGACAAACGTGCGCCGAATGTGAAAGATCATTTCTTCATAGTTCCATCCGGCCGCGATGCCGCCGGCGATAATTGCGCCAATGCTGGTGCCGCCGACCGCGTCGATGGGAATGTTCGCTTCGATGAGCGCGCGCATTACGCCAATATGCGCAAACCCGCGAGCGCCGCCACCGGACAACGTCAATCCGATTCCGCGTCCGGTAAGCAAGCGCGCGACTCGCGCAATATCCCTAGGTCCACGTACGTGATGATGCGGCAGGCCCGGTTTCATATCGAGCCAACGTCGCGCCGCACCGGATTGGATTCCGTCGTCATGGAGCAAGACAATTTCCGAACGATGCTCATGCACTCGAGGTTCGCGCCCATCGCTCAGCGCTCTCCAGTCGTAAACTTCCCCGTCCGCGCGCGCCACCAACAGCAACGCATCGGCCTGACGCAGACACAATTTGCTCCAGGCAGTGGGCTGCGGCTCGGTGACGTATACGACAAACTCATTGTCGCGTTCGACATTATGAAACCAATGACTCGTGTGCTCTGCACCGCGCACATCCCAAATAAGTTCAGTGCGGCCGAAGCGACTCAGACAGTTGACCAGCTCGGTCGCGAAACTTACCGCATCGACTTCGAAATCGTGAGGAACGATTGCAACTGTCTTAAGGGTAGCGCGTTGCACGCGGCCGTGTTGCTGCTGAAGTTGATCCAATCGTTGTACTGTGAGCTGCGCAACGCGCAACAATCCTTGCGGGTGATGCAACATCAAGTGCTCGAAAGCTTGTTTCGACCAGCGACCGATTTCCGAATCGCGCAAGGCGACCACCGTTGCGCTGCGAGGTTTGCCCGAGATGAGCGCCATCTCGCCGACCGATTCACCGGCGAGAATGCGGCCCAAAAAACGACTGCCGCCGGCCGAATCGTGCGCATACGCACCCAAGCAACCGGTGAAAACAAAGTACACGGCGTCCGCCGGTTCGCCGGCACTGAACAATGTGGTGCCGCCGGGTAACGAAAACCATTCGATCTCGTTCGCGATCTCACCCAAAAGCACCGCGTCCAAGTCGCGAAACAGCGGCAAGCTCGCCACCACGGCAAGTAGGCCGCGAACCTCGATAGCGGTTTCGGCGATAGCGTCGTTTTGTAAGCTCATGGGCTTTGCGATTTTGGACGAATCCGGCGAACAGATTTCGCCTAGTTCTTACATCGGCCAACACCGCACGAGCTTGAGAGAGCGTTGCAACTATGCGTTGGACATCGACGTCCGAAATTCGAGCGCATGCGACACTGCGCGTGAACCCGATGAATGAATCTTGAAAACCAAGCGCGCCATGGTGAGCATGCGTTATTCCCATAGCCGCGACTGTCGGCCTGCCGACTGCCGTTTCGATGTCTCGCCGTGGCTTATACAAATGTCTACGGCGCTTAGCCGGTGATCTCAATCCAAACTAGATATTTATCGGCACCGACGATCAACTTAAACTCCAAAGCACTACAGCATCGACGCTCGAAGTCAATGAATTGCGCCAACTCGTCAACAATCGAATCATTTGCCGAGAAACCAAGCGCTAGTCCCTCTTCCAATTCCCGCGATTCGCGTATCTGCGGAACTAGCGACCGCGCAAGCGACTCACGGCGCGCGTGCAGTTGCGGCGGCGAAAGGCTACAGCCACAAGATTGGGCGCTCACGGATGGTCGCCATTTTGAGTGGTACGACACGCGCAGCCAATTGCGCAACTTGTTGCATCGTTTGTCGCACACGCATTGACCACGCGCCGTTTGCGAATCATAACGAGTGAGACCATCGCTATTACAACCAAAGCGATTCCGCAAAGCCAAGCATCCGCACCGATCGCGGCCAATCCACCAAGCCCCAACGCTACCGCCGGTATGAACGGCACAGCACAGCATGCGATGCACCCCACCGCTGCAATTCCCAACCAACGCTTGTGACTCATGAGCAACCCTCGGAGTAATATGACTCGCCGAGAAGATAAAGTCGGTACCTAACCCCCAGGTCAAGTAAGTTTGAAACAATGGCATTTGAGGTGATGCGTGGGCACAAGAACCGAGAAGTTTTTATCGACCGCCGCAGTCGCAAAAGCCGCCGGCGTAGGGCGCGAAAAATTGCGTTTTTACGAACAGAAAGGACTGATCAATCCGGTTGCGCGCACGGCGGCTGGCTACCGGCAATTTTCTCGCGATGCGGTCGATACGATTGCATTCATCAAACAAACGCAGCGAGCGGGATTTTCTCTCAAGGAAATTCTTCAACTATTCAGATTACGATCGGCGCGCGCGGATACCTGCGGAGCGATCGCACCGATGCTTGGCGAAAAACTGAAGCAACTCGATATCGATCTTGCGACGCTTCATTCGCAACGTGACGCGCTAGCAGAACTAGCCAATACATGCGGATTACAGGACGCGAAGCGCGGCTGCGGATTCGTTGGCAGCGGACCGGGCTGCTGTTGAGATCAGTCGGCTGCGCAACCTGCAGCGCGATCGCTTCACTCATTTTGGCGTGGCAAGACTGCCCAATTTGGTGAGCGCCTCGCCACTGACGCGAAACATCGTCCAATCGTCGAGCGGCACGGCGCCGAGTTTTTTGTAGAAGTCGACAGCGCGCTGGTTCCAATCGAGCACCGACCATTCGAAGCGTCCGCAGTGGCGACTAACCGCAAGTTGCGCCACGTTCGACAGCAATGCTTTGCCGTAACCGCGACCGCGATGCGATGGTTGCACGTATAAGTCTTCAAGATAAATTCCCGGCTGTGCTCGAAACGTGGAGTAGTTATGGAAGAACAACGCGAAGCCCACGGATTCAGAATCAAGACGCGCCATCAATACTTCGGCATAGGGATGCTTGCCGAACAACGACTCGTGCAAGCGATCTTCGGTGGCGACAAACTGGTCGAGCAATCGTTCGAACTCCGCTAGCTCGCGAATCAATCCACAGATGGTCGGCACATCGGCGGGCGTCGCGGGTTCGATCCGCACTGAGATAAACCGAACCGGTTGGATAAGCGTGTCGCCCGGATCGCCATTTTCGGGAGTATTCATTACATCGGCCTCGGAACGAGACAAGTTACGGCACTCTACACGCGCAAAGATCAAAATTCATTACTCAAGCGTCGCTTAACGATCGGCGGAGCATTCTTTATTGAATCAGTATAAAGATAGGTCTATCGTGATCGCGATCCGATACGTCTTAAAGAAACAGCTAACGCCGACCAACCGTCATGACCGATACGATGAAGTTGCCGCTTAACGCCCTGCGCGTATTCGAAGCCGTCGCGACGCATTTGAGTTTTACCGATGCGGCCGATGCACTTGACGTTACGCCAGCGGCCGTGAGTTCGCATATCAAGAGTCTAGAAGAGCTGCTCGAAACGCCGCTTTTCTATCGACACAGTCGCTCGGTGCGTTTAAGCCCGCAAGGCGCGCAACTGTTGCCGGGCGTGCAACGCGGTCTCGCCGAGTTGGGTCACGCGGTCGAGCAACTGCGGCGACATCGTCAAAGCGGCGTACTCAACATCAGTTTGCTCGGATCGTTCTTGCAGAAATGGTTGCTGCCACGCTTGGGTGATTTTTATAAAAAATTTCCCGACGTGGATCTGCGCTTTAACGCCAGCCGCGACTTGGTCGATTTTATGAAAGCCGATTTTCACGCTGCGGTTCGTTACGGCTCGGGAGAATGGCCGGCACTCAAAGCCGAGCTTCTATTGGATGACTGGGTGTTTCCGGTTGCCAGTCCGGCGCTAGTGAAACAGCATGGACCCATTCAAACGCTCGCCGATCTCGCCAAGTATCCGCTGTTGCACAGTCCGAGCGAACCGTGGAAGGATTGGTTACGTAGCGTCGGTGGCGATACAACGCGCGGCGAACGCGGACCGGTGTTCGACGATTCCGCAGCGGTACTCGGCGCGGCCGAACTCGGTCAGGGGCTTGCGCTTGCGCGATGGTCGTTGGTGGCGGGCGATTTGGCGGCGGGAAGACTCGTGCGGCCCAGCGATCAAAGTGTCCGACAGAAATCGGCGTACTACTTCGTTGCGCCGCCTCATCAATTCGAATTACCGAAGGTGCAACACTTTCGCGATTGGCTGATGGAATGCTGCCGGCAATTCGCGCCACCGGAAGGCGAACGGCTAGAGTCGACGGAATTAGGAGCCCAGCTTTGACATACAGACATACGCATCGTATTCTTTCGTCATGCGCACCACGGTTCGACTCGATGAAGCACTGATCGCGCGCGCCAAAAGCGAGGCCGCGCGACGCGGCGTCACGTTGACTTCAATGATTGAACAAGGGCTCAAGTCTGTGCTCGCTCGCCCGCAGAAGCGCAGCACTCGCCATAATGTCAAGCTTCCGGAATGCAAAAAGAAGGGCGGTACATTGCCGGGCATCAATATTGACAACATGGCCGATTTGCTCGATCGAATAGAGACGCGCGACTAGCAACGCGCGTTCCAACGGATGGAGTCATCGATGATTCTCGCAGACGTCAATATTCTAATTTACGCGTTTCGGTCGGACGCGAACAACCACGCCGCTTATCATCGCTGGGTCGAAGCGCTCGTTAACGGACCCGCCGCGTACGGTGTTTCGCCCCAGGTATTGAGCGCCGTCGCGCGCATAACGACCAATAAAAAAGCATTCAACCAACCTAGCAAACTTCGAGACGTGTTCGATTTTTGTCACACCATCCTTGAACAGCCGAACGCGACGGTCATCGTACCGGGTGAGCGTCACTGGCCGATATTCGCGGAACTCTGCGTCAAAGCGAAGGCCACAGGAAATCTGATTCAAGACGCATGGTTTGCCGCGCTCGCTATTGAAAATGGCTGTGAGTGGATTACGAACGATCGCGACTACGCGCGATTTCCCGGTCTCAATTGGCGAACTCCTTGGTAGCCAAGCAGGGGGAAGAAACATTTTGCCGACTAGCTTCATCGAAGATCGCTCCGTTCTAACACGCGCTGCATCGCCCGCCGATGCCGTGATTCGATACGGTGAGCTTGCAGATCACGTCGCCGATGTTCGCTACGGCGATCGGAACCCTAAGCTGCGTCCGCCTACGCTGCGTCCGTTAGTAATCATGATTCACGGCGGATTCTGGCGGCCGCAATTCGATCGCGGTCATTCAGGCGCACTGTGCGAGGCGATAGCGAACGCCGGGTGGACCGTCGCATCGATCGAGTATCGAAGAATTCCAGGGCAACCGAACTCGATGGTCAATGATGTGTGTTTGGCGATCGCGCAACTGCCGAAGTTGGTGCAACAACATTCCACCGACGTGATTGTCATGGGTCACTCCGCCGGCGGACAGCTTGCTCTTTGTGCCGCCGTGAAGTGTTCCTCGTCCAAACTAATCGGCGCACTCGCACTTGGCCCTATTGCCGATTTGCAATACGCTTACGACAACGGCATCGGCGACAAGGCGGTTTCGGCGTTCCTTGGCGGACCGCCGTCAACTCATCGCGATCTCGATCCGTGTCAGTTGCCGAGTGCGACGATCGGCATCACGATCGTTCATGGTGTGCAGGATGCGATCGCGCCGCTTGCGATGTCGGAGAACTATCTATCCCATCATGCGAACGCGCGCTTAGTCAAAGTTGAGAGCTGCGGACACTTTGCACTCATCGATCCGCAAAGCGCGGCCTGGCCAATTGTTGTCGAAGAACTTGCTGAACTATCTTCTTCATGACCATTCTTCCCTCCATGGCCTTCGCCGCTGCGATGGTGTACTGGCTGAGCCGCTACATCAGCGAATGGTTTTCGCCGAACATTACCTCGGTGATCGATCTGCTTTTGTTCGTGACGATTATGGTGGCGACGAACTCGCTTCTGAAGAATTTGCGGGATGGTTAACGACGGACTTGATTGCATCGATTACGACGTTCGGTTCATCCAGGTAAATATTGTGACCGCTCTCGTGCGCGGCGATCAATTTGCCCTGCGTGGACAATCGCGACAATCGAACTTGTCCGTCATGCCAACCGCCTGCCATCGATAGAGTGACGCCGGGCGTCGGTACGCTGCTCTCGATTACCCTAAGCGGTAAGTCAGCCAATGCCCCAAAGCCGCCCGGCTTACGCATTTCCACCGGCGTATTCGCCATCGAAGCGGCTTCGTCGACAAACGCCTCCATAAACGCTGGCGAAATACCGGCAACCGTGAGTCCGACCGTATCGATCACATCGGTCGGCATCTTCAATGCTTTCACGGCCGTTTCGCGCGATTCCAATGAGACGACGACACGCGAAATACCAAAGCGCGTCGCCTGTTGCAGGATTTTTCTACCGGGAATACTTTGCTTGAGATTGGCCTGAAACTCGGGCGTGAATACCACGCCTTCCTCCGCGGCATCCACCAATACAACGCCGGTGACCTCGTTCGGAAAGTCGCGAGCAAACAATCGCACGATGAATCCGCCATAAGAATGTCCGACCAACACATACGGACCGGCAACCTGAGCGTTGTGCAACAGTCGATGCAGATCCTTCGCGCGATCTTCAATGGATCGACCGCGTGGTGCCGGATCGCTCCAACCATAACCTGCTCGATCGTACGTACAAACGTGGAGAATTTTTGCCAGCTGATTTTGTATAGACCACCAATGAAACGACGGCACACCCGAACCCGTTTCGACGATCACCGTTGGCGAACCGGTTCCCCGGCAATTCAAATGCAACTTTCGTCCGCCAACATCCGGTTCGGAGACGGCGATCAGTCGACCGGGCGGCGGATAGCGTTCTCGATCGCGACTCTCCGCAATGCGCTCGTAGACATAGCCGATCGGCAGTAACAGCACGATCGCAAGAACAACGATGCGTAGTGCGCGGGAGATTCTTGCTGACCACATCTTCATGTCAACTCCGATTGCGGAACGATTTCTTAAACTGATCGACCGATCAGATCGGGAGGCATCTTAATTCGCTGCGCTTACATTGCATTGCGACCGTGTTCAGCGGGGCCGAGCGGAGTCGAGCGGGATATTGGCGTGATATACGGTCACGCAGTGTGGGTAAAGGAAACCGCGAGCCGGTCTAGACTGATCGGCTCGCGTGCAAAATCTCCGAGCATCAACCCATGCAAAACACATTGAGCTTGTTGCCGTCTAAATCGCGAAAGTAGCCGGCGTAGAATGTATCGCCGCGCGGGCCGGCGGGACCTTCGTCCTTGGCGCCGAGCTCAATGGCCTTCTTATAGATTGCATCTACTTTTGCTTTGCTGTCGACGGCGAATGCAACCATTACACCGTTGCCAACTGTCGCGGCGTTTTTGTTGTACGGTTTGATGACGGATAGCATTGTCGCGCCGGGCGCGTCGCCCCAGGCAATGAAGGTTTCCATGTCCATCGTGCGCTTTGCACCAAGTGGAGCGAGCAGCGCGTCGTAAAATTTCGCCGCGCGTTGCATATCGTTGGTGCCGAGAGTGATGTAACCGATCATGATGTTCTCCTCTTTGGTAAATCGTTATCGAGCCACTTCGCCGAGCAATTCCATCGCGCCCGGCGTGGCAAGCCAGGCGCGACGCATTTCTTGTCGATAAGTCCAGGCGCTGGTTGCGGCGAAATCGATGTCGCCCCGCAGATCCGGCTTGGGTTCGTGCATTTTTGCCGCAACAAGATATTGCGCAACTAGCGGAAATTGTTTGTGTGCGCGTTGCAGCGTAGTTTTCGCGTCGTCGTTCTGGCCCAAACGAAACAGCGCAAGTGCCCGACCGAAACAAACCTGTTCGAAACGATCGTCGATGAAATGGCCGGTTAATTCGGCGGCGTGCCGATTGTCGCCGCGTAGTAGATATTCGTTGACCAACCAACCGCGCAATAGAAAATTGTCGCCGGGATCCAATTGCAGTGAAAGCTCGCTGTACTCGATGGCGATATCGGCGTCGCCAAACTCGCGTTCCTCCCTGCATAGCAGCGCCAGCGAACGCAGTGCCGCGTCATTGAGATCGAAGTCGAATCGCAAGCGAGCATCTGTCGCAATCGTTGCCGCTTGCTTGGTCAACGCGACGCTGCGACGCCACACGACCACGGCATCCTCGTCGACTTGTTCCCTTCCCGATTGCGGATGTGCGCCGATTGCAGTGGCGATATCGTCGAGAATCGCAATGCTATCGAACGCGTTGGAATGCTCGTCGAGATAGTCGAGCCATGCGGCACATTGTTCGATGTCCCATGCCGCTTCTTCGTCTCCCAATGCAACATTAAAGATTTGTCGCCAGCCGGATTCCACCTCGCGCACGCTTGCCGGTGCAACGAGTTGCCCCGCGCCAGGCTCGAGCTTCTCTAATCCGAACCGGCGATAATCGTCGGCGTTGGCGATTTCGTAACTCGGTGTGGGCAGCGGGCGATCGATCGAATCGTTAAGCCAATCGTGCAGGCGTAGTAGTCGTTTGTCGTCGGGCTCTTCGTCGTCTTCGTCGGTGAAGTCCATATCGTCGAAGTCACCGGGCAACTCGTCGATCAAGTCATCGAGTAAATCCGCGTCGCTGTCTTCGTCGTCGTTATCGGCGAGCAGAAATCGACCCAGGAATTGCATACGCGGATCGTCGGGCATTGCTCCAGCTGCTAAAGCGCTTTCGACGGCTTGATTCGCAAGTAGACGCGCTTCCTCAGTGCGATGCTCTCCCGCGAGCAAGATGATTTCCAAATCGACGAGCGACTCCGTCTCCAATTGAAGCCGCTGTGCTTCGCGATAGGCATGCCATGCGTTGGCCGGTTCATCGTTGTCCATCTCAAGCGTTGCGATATGGGCATAGGCCTTGGCGCGCAATGCCGGACTATTCGCAATGACGGCTTGCAGCATCACTTGCGCATCCTCGATGCGATCCAAGTCGCCATACGCTTGCACCAATGCCGACATTAGCGTCGCCGCGATTGAATCGCCGCGTGCGATGACAGCGTCCTCGATGGACAGTAAGGCGTCGAGCGCTTGTTGCGGGTTGTCGTCTCCGAGTTGTTCGTAGGCGTAGTCGAGAAAAGGATCGAAGGGAACGCGCCTGCTCGCGAGCGCTTCCGCGCGCTGGGTCGGCGACAGCTTGACGAACAGCAGCGGCCACATTTGATCGATGTCGATATCTGGCGCTGCGCCCAATCGCAAACAGCAAGTCTTATATTTTGTTCCCGAACCGCAGCCGCATGGATCGTTGCGTCCCGGTTCGGGAATGATTTGCGGTTTGTAATCGAGACGCGGCAGCGGCATCGCGTTCCATAGCGGGCGCCCAAACAAAAACGCGAGCGCGGCGCGTGCTTCGGCCGAACGATTGAGCAACGCCTTGCCGGTGGGCGTCGCGAATTTAGGTAACGCCTCGATTAGCCATGAATGAAATGCCGACCACTCCTGATTTCTAAGCATCGCGTTCAGAGCTGCATCGACGAGCGGCTCCACGTAGACAGGCGATTCGTCGAAGTCCCGGTCGTCTTCAAGGTGTTGCGGTGGCATGAGAGCGCTCGGCGTCGAAAAAATTGGAAGCGAGATTATGGCATGCGCTCTTTAGAAGTGCGCCGCACCATTTCGACGCCCTGGTTTCGACGCAACGCACTGTCACAGCGCTTTGTTTGAGCGCAAGGCCGCGTCATTGCTGGCTATTGCCGAGTGGCACATGGCTTGCAAACTCATGTCGAGATAGCGTCATGAGCGCCATCGCCCCGCGCAAATTTGATAAGGAGTATTGAGGAATGAACGGTAAGGCTACCCGAATCTCTTTGTTGTCGATGTCCAGCGTGCAGATGCGAGTGTTTCATCTGTCCTGGATGGCGTTTTTCGTGTGTTTCTTCGCTTGGTTTGCGGTTGCGCCGCTGATGCCGGTGATCCGCGATGATTTGCATTTGACGAAGGAGCAACTCGCCAACATCAACATCGCGGCCGTGCTCGTGACGATCTTGGTGCGTTTGCTAATCGGGCCGATGTGCGATCGGTTTGGTCCGCGCCGAACCTACACGTGGTTGCTCGCATTGGGCGCATTACCGGTCATTGGCATCGGTTTCGCGCAGAGCTACGAAATGTTTTTGTTCTTTCGCTTGTGCATCGGTGCAATCGGTGCCTCGTTTGTCATTACGCAATATCACACCTCGGTAATGTTCGCGCCGAACGTGGTGGGCACGGCCAGCGCCACCGGCGCCGGCTGGGGGAATTCGGGCGGCGGCGCGACGCAAGCGATCATGCCGTTGATTCTCACTGCATTGATCGGATTTGGAATTGAAAAATCGATCGGCTGGCGCGTCGCATTGTTTGTACCAGGCGTGATGATGCTCATCATGGCGATCATTTACTATCGCTACGCTGACGACACGCCGCACGGAAAGATCACGTCCGAAACGGTGCACGATGCAAACAAGCCAAGTGGCTTGCAATCGTTCCTCGGTGCGGCGCGCGATTATCGAGTGTGGATGCTGTTCGTAACGTACGCCGCTTGCTTCGGCGTCGAACTCACCATTCACAACGTGGCGGCGGTGTACTACGTCGATCAGTTCGGTCTCGATTTTAAAACCGCCGGGCTCTATGTGGGGTCATTCGGACTGCTGGCGTTGTTCGCACGCGCGCTCGGCGGATTTCTCTCCGATCGCGTCGCACGAGTTCGCGGACTCGACGGTCGCACCGCATTGCTATTCGCATTTATCTTGGCTGAAGGATTGGGGTTGATGGGCTTCGCCAAAACCACCACGGCGAGCAGCGCATTGACGGCGATGCTTACCTTCGGTCTGTTTACGCACATGGCCTGTGGGGCAACGTATGCGTTGGTGCCGTTTATCAATCGCCGAGCGCTTGGCGGCGTGGCGGGCATCGTCGGTGCGGGTGGCAACGTTGGTGCGGTAGCGGCCGGATTCCTAATGAAGAGCGTCGCGACAACCCAACAAGGTCTCTATGTGCTTGGCGCCGTGGTGACGATTAGCGCCTTGTGTGCGATCGCCGTCCGGTTCAGCCGCGAACACAAGGATGCCGAACAGAAGCTTTACGAAGAAGCGATGGCCGCACGCGGAAAATTACGGCCGATTCCCGTCGCGGTGCGCTCGCGCTAGGCGTCGCCATGCAGACGAAACAGCAACTACTGGTCGTCGGTAACGGAATGGTGGGTCAGCGATTGCTCGAATCGTTGCTCGCCGCCGCGCCCGACGCGTACGACATCGTCGTGCTCTGCGAAGAACCCCGCGCCGCGTACGATCGCGTGCAGCTCTCATCGTTTTTCTC
Organism: Pseudomonadota bacterium; assembly: GCA_043746555.1. Lineage (GTDB taxonomy): Bacteria > Pseudomonadota > Gammaproteobacteria > Steroidobacterales > Steroidobacteraceae > CAZQYC01. The sequence goes on from JAYTQU010000241.1 coordinate 13,542, forward strand.
CGGAAAGACCGCGGACGATTTATCGTTGGTGCCGCAAGGTTTCTTCGACAACCCAAACGTCAAACTGCATCTCAACGATAAAGCCGTCAGCATCGATCGTGCGGTTAAACGCGTACACACCGGCGCCGGCCAGGAAATTACCTACGACAAACTCGTGCTGGCCACCGGGTCGTATCCCTTTGTGCCGCCGATTCCCGGCAAAGAGCGCGAAAATTGTTTTGTCTATCGCACCATTGAAGACTTAGAAGCCATCAAAGCCGCGGGTGCGAATGGCAAAGTCGGCGTCGTCGTCGGCGGCGGCTTGCTGGGACTTGAAGCCGCCAAGGCGCTCAAGGATCTTGGGCTTACCACGCACGTGGTCGAATTCGCGCCGCGCTTGATGGCCGTGCAGATCGACGACGGCGGCGGCCGCGTGCTACGCAATCAAATCGAAGCGTTGGGCGTTAAGGTTCACATCGGTAAGAACACCGTTGAGATAGTGTCGGGTGATGCAAGTAAACACAAAATGAAGTTTGCCGACGGCGCCGAACTCGAAACCGATTTGATCTTGTTCTCCGCCGGTATTCGTCCTCGCGACGAGTTAGCCAAACAAGCGGGACTCACGCTTGGCGCGCGCGGCGGCATCGCCATCGACAGCAATTGCGCGACTTCCGATCCCGATATTTATGCCGTCGGCGAGTGCGCGGTGTGGAACGGTCAGGTGTTTGGTTTGGTCGCGCCCGGATATCAGATGGCGCAAATCGTCGCGGATCGTTTATCGGGCAAGACCGATAGTTTGTTCGCGGGCGCAGATATGAGCACCAAGTTGAAATTGCTCGGCGTGGATGTAGCATCCATCGGCGATGCGCACGCAACCACGCCCGGAGCGCGCTGCTTTACTTTTGTCGATGAGCGCAAACAGCTCTACAAAAAATTGGTCGTCAACGAGGACTATTCGAAATTACTCGGTGGTGTGTTGATCGGCGACGCTGAAGACTACGGTACGTGGCTGCAAATGATGCTGAACGGACTCGCGCTGCCCGCGAATCCGGAAGAACTCGTGGTGCCGACCATCGAAGGCGGCAAGAAACCCGCGGGACTCGGCGTTGCCGCGCTGCCGCCAACCGCACAGATTTGTTCGTGCAACAACGTCACAAAGGGCGCTATCTGTTCCGCGATCAATGACGGTTGCACTACGATTGGCGCACTCAAGACCGGCACCAAGGCCGCGACGTCGTGCGGCGGTTGTACGCCTTTGGTGGCGCAATTGTTGAAATCCGAACTCGCGCGCAAAGGCGTGTCGATGAGTGATCATATTTGCGAACACTTTCCTTATTCGCGTCAGCAATTGTTTCATCTCGTGCGTGTTGGCGGCATCAAAACCTTCAACGACATGCTGAGCAAACACGGTACGGGATTAGGCTGCGATATCTGCAAACCCGCGATGGCGTCGATTTTTGCGTCTTGCTGGAATGAGTTTGTCTTGAAGCGTAGCAATGCCGTACTTCAAGATACCAACGATTACTTCCTTGCCAACATTCAAAAGGATGGCACTTACTCGGTGGTGCCGCGCGTGCCCGGCGGCGAGATCACGCCGGAAAAATTGATCGTCATCGGTCAAGTCGCCAAGAAATTCGGTTTGTATACGAAGATCACGGGCGGCCAACGCATCGATTTGTTCGGCGCGCAGGTGCATCAGTTGCCGCTAATCTGGAAAGAACTGATCGACGCGGGTTTCGAATCCGGTCACGCATACGGCAAAGCCTTGCGGACGGTGAAATCGTGCGTCGGCTCCAGTTGGTGTCGCTACGGTGTGCAAGATAGCGTCGGCTTTGCGATTGAATTGGAAAATCGCTACAAGGGCTTGCGAGCCCCGCACAAAATAAAATTTGCCGTGTCCGGATGCACGCGCGAATGCGCCGAAGCGCAAGGCAAGGATGTCGGCGTGATTGCTACCGAGAAAGGATGGAACTTATACGTGTGCGGCAACGGCGGAATGAAACCGCGTCATGCCGATTTGCTCGCCTCCGATCTCGATAGCGCAACGCTCCTTAAATACGTCGATCGTTTCCTCATGTTCTATGTGCGCACGGCGGATCGACTGCAACGCACCGCCACCTGGCTCGATAACTTGGAGGGCGGGCTCGATTACCTGAAGCAAGTGGTGTGCGCTGACTCGCTCGGGATTGGCGCGGAGCTTGAAGCCGACATGGCGCGCGTCATCGATACGTATCAATGCGAGTGGAAGACGGCGGTGAACGATCCGAACACGCTCAAGCGTTTCCGGCATTTCGTCAACTCCGAAAAAAACGACGATAATGTCGTGTTCATCGAAGAGCGCGGACAAATCCGTCCCGCCACGGAAGCCGAACGCGCGCAGCGCAGTCGCAAAATAGGTTAGCAATTCACTCGACTATGAAAGACAACTGGAACTTCATTTGCACATTGGACGATATCGTTCCCTTTAGCGGCGTCGCCGCGCTCGTCGATGGCAAACAGATCGCCGTGTTTCGCGTTGCCGACGAGGTCTATGCGCTCGACAATCACGATCCCGAAAGCGGCGCAAACGTGTTGGCGCGAGGATTGGTCGGCGACCTCAAGGGCGAGTTAGTGGTCGCATCGCCGATTTACAAGCATCATTTTAGATTGACGACGGGTCATTGTTTAGAAGCACCGGAGTCGTCGATACAAGCCTATCCCGTCAAAATCGACAACGGTCACGTGTTGGTGCGCACCGTACCGCAGACACAGCGCGAGACTTTGCCTGCGGCGCGCAAGCGACGCTTGGTCGTCATCGGCAACGGCATGGCGGCGATGCGCACGGTGGAAGAACTTCTCGATCATGCACCCGATGCGTACGACATCACGGTGTTCGGCGCCGAGCCGCACGGCAATTACAATCGCATTTTGTTGTCGCCGGTGTTGGCGGGCGAGAAGAAATTCGATGAAATTATTTTGCATACCCACGAGTGGTACGCGGCTCGCGGCATCACGTTGCATACGAGCGATCCGGTGATGGCGATCGATCGTCGCAAACGCATCGTGAAATCCGCCAACGGCGTCGAAGCTTCATACGATCGCTTGTTGCTGGCCACCGGCTCCAATCCTATTGTGCTGCCCATATCGGGAACGGATTTGCCGGGCGTCGCGACGTTTCGCGATTTACAAGATGTCGATTCGATGCTGCGTGCGGCGCGACAATTTCATCGCGCAGTGGTCATCGGCGGCGGATTGCTAGGACTCGAAGCGGCGAACGGTTTGCTAAAGCAAGGCATGGATGTCACGGTAGTTCACTTGTTGGATACGCTGATGGAACGTCAGCTCGACAAGCCGGCTTCGCAGCTGCTGCGTAGTTCGCTCGAAAAACGCGGGCTGAAGTTTCACATGTCCGCGAAGACCACCGCGATCTTGGGCGACACTCACGTTACCGGCGTGCGCTTCGCAGACGGAACGGAAATCGCGGCCGATATCGTCGTCATGGCCGTGGGCATTCGACCGAATATCGACTTGGCGACTCGCTCCGGTTTGCGCTGCGAGCGTGGCGTTGTGGTGAACGATACCTTGCAAACTTTCGATCCCAGCATTTATGCAGTGGGCGAATGCGTGCAACATCGCGACAACACGTTTGGTTTGGTGGCGCCGCTATGGGAGCAAGCGCGCGTGTGCGCGACGCATTTGGCGGAATTGGGTGTCTCGCGCTTTCGCGGTTCGTTCACGTCCACGCAGCTCAAAGTAACCGGCATCGATTTATTTTCCGCCGGCGATTTCCTGGGCGGACCCGGCACCGAATCGCTGGTGATGCGCGATGCCAAGCGCGGCGTGTATAAACGTTTGGTGCTTAAGAACGACAAGGTTTGCGGCGCGGTATTGTACGGCGACGTGAAAGACGGTCCCTGGTATTTGGATCTCATGACACAGCAAAGCGACATCGGTCCGTTCAGAGATAAATTGCTATTTGGCGCCGCGTTCGCGCCCAGCATAAATCGCGGGGCGGCATGAGCGAAGTGACCAGGACAACCTGTCCATACTGCGGTGTGGGCTGCGGCGTATTAGCGACGCGCACGCCAAATGGAATCGAAATCAGCGGCGACCCGGATCATCCCGCTAATTTTGGTCGACTTTGTTCGAAAGGTTCGGCGCTGGCGGATACATTGTCGCTCGACGGTCGTCTCTTAAAACCCAGCGTACATGGACGCGAATCGACGTGGGATGAAGCGCTCGATCATGTCGCAAGTCAGTTTAAGCGGATCATTGACGAACACGGCCCCAACTCGGTGGCATTCTATGTCTCCGGTCAATTGCTCACCGAGGACTACTATGTTGCCAATAAACTGATGAAGGGATTCATCGGCACGGCGAACATCGATACCAATTCAAGGTTATGCATGTCATCGGCTGTCGCCGGACACAAGCGCGCGTTCGGCGAGGACATCGTGCCGGTGGACTACGACGATCTGGATCGAGCCGATTTAATCGTGCTGGTCGGATCGAACACCGCATGGTGCCATCCCGTCCTGTTTCAACGCATCGTTAAAGCAAAGGAAGAACGACCGGAATTGAAAGTCGTGGTGATCGATCCCCGTCGTACTGCCACCTGCGAATTGGCGGACATGCATCTGCCGGTCAAGGCCGGGACCGATGTGTGGTTGTTCAACGGCCTGTTATCGTTTTTGAATCGCGCGGGCGTCGTCAACACCGCGTTTGTCGCCGCACACACTCAAGACAGTTCGCATGCACTAGTCGTCGCCGACAACACGGCAGGCGATATCAATGCCGTTGCGAAGCAATGTGGTATTGAAGCCGCGCTCCTCACGGAGTTCTATCGTTTGTTTGCACTCACGCCGAAAACCATCACGGCTTTCTCGCAAGGCGTGAATCAATCGACCAGCGGTACCGATAAGGTTAACAGCATCATCAATTGCCATCTGCTCACCGGACGCATTGGTAAACCCGGCATGGGCCCGTTCTCGATCACGGGTCAACCGAATGCGATGGGCGGACGCGAAGTCGGCGGCATGGCGAACATGCTCGCCGCGCATATGGATTTGGGCAACGCCGAGCATCGACGCATCGTGCAGACATTTTGGAATAGTCCGAAGATCGCCGAGCAACCCGGATTAAAAGCGGTGGAGCTGTTCGACGCGATTCACGAGCGCCGCGTGAAAGCGGTGTGGATCATGGCGACCAATCCACTCGTTAGTCTGCCTAACGCCGATAAAGTGCGCGAAGCGTTACAGCGGTGCGAATTAGTCGTGGTATCCGATTGTGTTGCACGCACCGACACCACCGCGCATGCGCATGTGCTTCTACCCGCAACAGGTTGGGCCGAGAAAGATGGCACCGCGACCAACTCCGAGC
>JAYTQU010000242.1:0-3146 GCA_043746555.1 Pseudomonadota bacterium
AACTTGTTTGTCAGCTTGCTGCAGTTGTTCGGCATGGCCGGCCGGAGATAATTGACGGCAGGCGATTTGCCGTTGGTATTTGACCATTGATGATTTGGCCACCGGCAATTCGGCGGGCGTCGATATCACGTCAAGGAGTTGGCACGCGTAGCACTGCCACTCCACCCATGTACGGTCGCAACACATCGGGTACGAGTACGCTGCCGTCGGCTTGTTGATAGTTCTCCAGCACTGCGACTAAAGCTCGTCCTGCCGCGACGCCTGAACCGTTCAACGTATGCAACGGCTCCGGCTTGCCGGTCTCCGGATTGCGCCAGCGCGCCTGCATGCGGCGGGCTTGAAACGCCTCGAAATTTGAGCACGAAGAGATTTCGCGATACTTGCCCTGCCCCGGCAACCAGACTTCCAAGTCGTAAGTCTTAGCGGAACTTGCTCCCACATCGCCGGCGCATAGAGCCATCACTCGATATGGCAGTTTCAATCGCTGCAATACTTGCTCGGCGTGAGTCGTGAGTTCCTCATGCGCCGCATACGAGTCTTGCGGTCGAACAATCTGGACCAACTCGACCTTTTCAAACTGATGTTGCCGAATCATGCCGCGCGTATCTTTGCCATATGAGCCCGCTTCGGATCGAAAACACGGCGTATGCGCCACAAATTTCAACGGCATGTCCTTCGCTTCCACGATGACATCCCGAACCAAGTTCGTCACCGGCACTTCTGCCGTGGGAATCAAGTACAAACCCGAATCGCCCTTCACAGCGAAAGAATCTTCGGCAAATTTCGGCAGTTGTCCCGTGCCCTTCATCGATTCGGCATTAACAAGATACGGCACGTACATTTCTCGATAACCATGTTCGCGCGTGTGCAAATCCAGCATAAATTGAATTAGCGCACGTTGTAGGCGCGCCAACTCGCCGCCGAGCACGGCAAAGCGTGCGCCGGATATTTTCCCCGCCGCGGCGAAATCGAGTAGCCTCAATTGTTCACCGATATCGACGTGGTCTTTCGGTTCGAAATCGAATTTTCGCGGCTCGCCCCAGCGGCGGATTTCCTTGTTGGCCGTTTCGTCGCGCCCGTCCGGGACACTGGTGTCTAGTAGATTCGGCAGACCCAGCGCGAGTTGATCGAGCTCTGCCTGCGATGTCGCGAGCGCCGCTTCCGCGCGTTGCAATTCTTCGCCGAGCGATTCAACTTGTTTCAACAGCGGCGCGATGTCTTGACCTTGAGCCTTTGCTTTACCAACCGATTTCGCGTGCGTGTTGCGTTCGTTGCGCAGCTCATCAACGCGTACCTGCGCCGTCTTGCGCTCTTCATCCAGGCTTTGCAGACGCGCGACGTCGAGAACAAACCCGCGACGCTTAAGATTGGCGGCGACCGCTTGAGGATCGGAGCGCAGAAGTTTTGGATCAATCATTGGTAATCATTGACGGATAATCACTTATTTCGCAAACGAGCCAGCGCTTCGGCGATTTTGATTTCAAGACCGCGAGGTACTGGACGGTAGTATTGGCGCGGCTCCATATTATCAGGAAAATACTTTTCACCGGCAGCGTGAGCATCGGGTTCGTCGTGCGCGTAGCGATAGTTTTTGCCGTATCCAAGTTCCTTCATCAAGCGCGTCGGTGCATTTCGAAGTTGCAGCGGCACCTCCAAAGAGCCTAATGACTTTGCATCCATCATCGCTTCGTTAAACGCCACGTACACCGCGTTACTTTTGGCGGCGCAAGCCAAGAAGACCACGGCTTGCCCAAGGGCGAGTTCGCCTTCCGGGCTACCAAGCCGCTCGTAGACTTCGCACGCTTCGATTGTCATCGATAACGCGCGCGGGTCGGCATTGCCGATATCTTCACTGGCCATTCGCAACAAGCGTCTTGCGAGGTAGCGCGGATCGCAACCGCCATCCAGCATGCGGCAAAACCAATAAAGCGCTGCATCCGGGTCCGAACCGCGCACCGATTTGTGTAGCGCGGAAATTTGATCGTAGAACGCTTCGCCTTGTTTATCGAAGCGCCGCACACCGCCGGTCGAGACTTCCGCGGCAATCTCCGTGGTGATCGCGCCATCCGCCAGATCGATCGCGAGTTCCAACATATTTAATGCGCGACGTGCATCGCCGTCGGCTGCGCTAGCAATTGAATCTAAAGAGGTCGAATCCGCTTGCACACCTTGCTCCGCGATCGCGCGATCCAGCACCCGACGTATTTGTGTGTCGGTCAGCGCGCGAAGCACGTACACGCGGGCACGCGAAAGCAGTGCGTTGTTTAATTCGAAAGAAGGATTCTCAGTCGTTGCGCCAATGAATAGTAGCGTTCCATCTTCGACCCACGGTAGGAAGGCATCTTGTTGTGCCTTGTTGAAGCGATGGACTTCGTCAAGGAATAACACAGTGCGTCGCCCCGATGATGCGCGCGTACTTTGCGCTTGATCGACCGCCGCACGAATATCTTTCACGCCTGCGAGTACAGCGGATAAGGCGATAAACTCCGCATTGCAGCGTTCCGCTACCATACGCGCGAGCGTGGTCTTGCCGGTGCCTGGCGGACCCCACAAAATCATCGAGTGCAAATGCGCGCCATCGAGCATGCGACGCAGCGGCTTACCTTCCGCCAACAAATGTTCCTGTCCGACAAACTCGTCGAGTGCGATCGGCCGCAAACGCGCAGCCAGCGGTCGCGGATCGTCCGTTAATTCAGCCACGTGGGGCGATCCACGCTTCGACCCACTTTTCGACTAATCGCGCCCACCCGCCGGGAAATGCGAACGCGACCGCCAATCCAATTGCGATACCTACGGCATCCGCATAGACGTCGCGCAATTCGGCTTGACGACCTAGATGCATTACGCCTTGCAGAATTTCCACCAGAATTCCCATCGCTAACAACGACAGCGCAATCGCCGCATAGCGCGAACGCGGATAAATTCCGGTGAACCAGATGGTCAGCGCAAGATAGCCGGTGATGTGCATCACCTTGTCGTTCACTCGACTTGTGCCGGGAATACCACCGGGAACCAAGCAAAAGAAAAGCGCGAGCGCGACGAACACCCACCCGAGCGTTAGCCAAAATCGCGGAAATCGTAATGGCAGAAGCATCGTTATGGATCGGCGTTGCCGATTACATCGACACCTGCGGGCGGCGTAAACG
>JAYTQU010000243.1:0-6091 GCA_043746555.1 Pseudomonadota bacterium
GTTTGAGGAGAATAGCCGTAGCTATTTGACGAAAAGGATCGGAACAATGGACCCATTTGACGCCGCCGCAGTAGATCATTCCTAAGTCCGACAGGCTGCTAGCTCGCGCTTTTGTTGTTCGCGAAGATCGTAGATTGCGGAGTAACCGGCGAAGTAGCTTGTTAGCTGGACGCTGGTTAATTGCACACGCCGCCACTTACCGTTGGCTTCTTCGTTCGATTGAAACGCTTCGCGGATCAGTAGTCGCTTAGCGTCCGCCTCGCTCATATCGAGCACGTGAACGGAGTAATCGAGAATGGTGTTGCAGACCGAACGCAATAACCACTTGGAATAGATCAACCACATCTCCGCCGTGTCGTCGCCATATCCGGATTCGAGCATCAAGCGCTCGCCATACACAGCCCAACCTTCGATCATCGCACCGTTACCAAATATTGCTTTAATTTTGCTTGCGGACTTGTTGCCGTAAACAAGTTGGGCGTAATGACCGGGAATGGCTTCGTGAATGATTAGAATCGGCAGCATGAAGCGGTTGTATTCGCGCAATAGACTCTCGGCGCTCTCAGGTGACAGCGTGTCGAGCGGCGTGATATTGAAATAGGTTGCGGCCGTCGGATCGTAGGGTCCGGGCGCGTCGATGCTGGCAAGCGCAATACCGCGTTCCTGCAACGGTGTCTCTCGAACTTTGAGCGGCTTATCCGGATCGAGCGTGAGCAGCCGATGCTCGGTGACCCACTTTGCGAGATCGGGAATCAAGCGTTCGATCTCGGAAAAAAAGTTTTTACGGGACACATGCTGTTCCGATAGCTTGGCGATTAGCTTGCCGATTTTCTTGATCCGATCGGCAGGCGGCGCGCTGTTGGGAAAATATTTCGGCCACAGTTCGTCGGCGAGAACGGCCATGCGCGCATGCAGCTGATCTTTTTCTTTAAGCGCTCGTCGATAGAGATCTTCCGGCGTGTCGCCGGTTTGAATGTTGTAGGCAAATTGTTGGTCGTACAATTCTTTGCCTAGTCGATACGAGCGCGCACCGCCCTGGGCGGGCGATTGTGCGAGTGATTGATCGAGTTCCTTCAACCACGCGATATAGTCGTCGATAGCCAGACGCGCCGCCGCGTATCGCGACGCAAACAAAGCGCGCTCATGTGGCGATAGATCCGACGCTTCGACTTTCTTCGGCAACTCATCACCCAAAACGGCGAGCGCGCCTTGGTTTTGCTCAATTGCCAACTGCGTGTGCTCGCGAGTGGGATTCTTGATGGCTTGCTTTGCGGCTGCGTAGTAAGCAGGAACGTCGGCGAGTCGTTTGAGTACCGTGCGCAAACGCCGATTTAGCGGCGCATAGTCGGTATCGAGAATGCGAGCGAAAGAATCGGCAATATTGTAATTCGACGGGTTCCATTCCCAACTGCGCGCCGAAATCAATTCCCAACGCCGCGAATCGAATTCGTTATCGAGTAGGCTCCAGTCTGCGCGCTGACTATTGCCGAGCTGACGTTTGTCGATCGCGCGCAGTTGCGTCTGCCAATGATCGATCAATGCAAGTGCCGCACTGCGAGCCTTGGCGTCGGGAACGATAAGTCGGTCGGCGTACTTGTAATAGCCAACGCTGATTCCGAAGTCGGGATACAAAGCCCAGTAGTCATCGAAGAACGTATCGCCGAATCGTTTTTCGAAGGCTTGCTTGGCGCGCGCCGTTGACGGATCTTTCGACGCCGAATTCTGAGCGAATGCTGGCGCAATCCACAAGAGAAGCAATATGGGCATCCAAGCTTTGAGCTTGTCGAATTTAAATCTGCCCGGCATGAGATTAAGCGCTCCGATAGTCGATGCGTGTCAGGTTGAATTGGGGCGAATCGTACGACGAGTTGCACCGCGCGTCGAGTTGCCTGATTCATCTCGTGGTACAGTTTGCGACCGAGCCTAAACAATGAAATCAACTGACGCTTCCTCGCACCGCGCAACGCACTGGTCATTACTCTTCGGCAATTTTGTCATCGGCGTGGGCGTGCTCATGCCCGCCGGACTGCTGAACGATCTTTCTCAGGCGTTTGCGAAAGATGCGGCGACCATTGGCAAGTTGATTGGCTACGGCGCGGCGGTATTGTGTATCGAGGCCCCGCTACTCGCGTTCTTTACCAATCGCGTGGATCGTCGCGTGCTACTCACCGCCGCACTCGCCGTGTATTCGATCGGACATTTGGTATCGGCATTCGCGCCGAACTTTCATATGCTTTTGATCGCGCGTTTGATCATGATCGGCGGCGCGGCCGCTTTCACGCCGCAAGCTGCGAGCGCAATCAGCACATTAGTTGCCGCGGATCGTCGTCCAACCGCGGTTGCGTTCGTCTTCTTGGGTTGGCCGCTTGCCTCGGCAGTCGGCGTGCCGCTTGCCAGTTTAATGGGCGCATTCGCATCGTGGTCGACGGCTTATCTCATTATGGGAATCGCGAGCGGTCTGGCGGCGCTGGCGGTGTTTTACACGCTGCCCGCGAAGTTATACGCACCTCGACTTTCCGTAGCCGCGTGGCGCAATGTGCTGTCGAGCCGCAAGATTCTCGCGATGCTTTTTGTGACGGCGATTTTCATTGCGGGACAATTCGCCGTTTATCCGTACATCGCGGCGGAGCTAAAGGCGAATTTCAACTCCACGCCGACCGCCATCTCGTTGCTGTTTGCGGTGTACGGATTAGCCGGCGTGGTTGGGTCCGTGGTGTCGACGCGATTCATCGGAAGATTTGGCGCGGCGCAAACTGTCTCCATTCATTTGGCGCTGGTGCTCACCGGACTTGCCTTGTGGGCGATCAGCGGTAGTGTGTTGAGCGTAGCGGCGATGGGCTTGATCGCGTGGGGTTATGGCGGCGGTCCGGCCATCTCGGGTCAACAAGCGCGATTGATCGTGGCCGATATCGAAGCCGGTTCGGCTTCGGTGGCGTTGAACACGTCGGTGCTTTATCTTGGTCAAGCAAGCGGCGCTTATATTGGCGGCTTACTGTTGAGCAATCAACTTATGCAATGGAATGGCTACGTCGCAGTGGCGCTGTTAATCATCGCGGTGTCGGTATCTGTTGTTGTGCAACGATGGCTGCAGGCGTAATGCAAATGCTCCACGACGCATTCTGTCGGCGACACGACAGTTGCGGCGCAAGCGATGGCGGATCGACTGATCGTCGCTGGGTTGCCAAAAGCCGATGTGCAAGTGCTTGTCGAAGTCCCTCGCAAAGGCAATCTCATTGCAAGGCTGCGCAGCAAAACGCCCAATGGCAAGAAGCCGATTCTATTGATGGCGCATCTCGATGTGGTCGACGCGAAACGCGAGGATTGGTCGATGGATCCGTTCAAATTCATCGAGAAGGACGGTTACTACTATGCGCGCGGCAGCGTCGACGACAAGGCAATGGCGTCGATGTTCGTCGCCAATCTCGTGCGCTATTGGCAGGAAGGTTATCGCCCTAGTCGCGACATTATTATCGCGCTCACCGCCGATGAGGAAAGCGGCGACAACAACGGCACGGATCGGTTGGTCGCGAAGCATCGCGATTTTATCGACGCGGCGTTTGCGCTCAGTGAAGGCGGCGGCGGAGAAAGTTTTTCAAAGTTTCACGCTTTTGAAAAAATGTCGGGCATCGAATCCGGCCAATTGGCCGCGGACTTTAGAGCGATTACCGAACCGAATACGCCGGCCGATGCAATCAAAAGATTGAGCGAACATCCGGTTTACAACGCCACGCCGCGTACCACATGCGTTGCGACGTTGATTGAAGGCGGTCATGCGGAAAACGCGTTGCCGCAAACCGCAAAAGCGACGTGAATTGCCGCATGCTTCCCGGACACGATCCCGCGCAAGTCTATGCCACTTTCAAACGCGTCGTCGCGGATGAGCACATCAAGATCGTGCCGCTAGCCGCCGCACGCCCAAGTCCCCCTGCGCCGCTTACTGCGGAAGTTTTCGGCACAATCGAGTCGCTCACGAACAAAATGTGGCCGAGCGTTTCCGTCGTTCCGATGATGAGCACCGGCGCGACCTATTCGATTCCACTGCGATCGAGCGGCATTCCTGTTTATGGCGTCTCCGGTATCTTTGGCGACATTGACGATGTGCGCATTCACGGCCGCGACGAACGTATCGCCATCAAAGAGTATTACGACGGCTTGGAGTTTCTTTATCGGTTCGTGAAACAGCTATCGCACTAAATTTTCTTTTGGCGCTCGTGCGCAATCGCGATTGCCGATATCTGCGGTAACAGCTCGGCCACCACGTCGCGAACCGTGCCGCGTTCGCGATCGACCATTTTGCGCAGCGCATCGCCGATGATAGCGTCGCCGAACGCAGTAGCGACGACAAACAATGTGGTGGAGGTAAAGCGGCGGTGCAACTCGGCGGCTTCATTCTCGCTCACATGCACGCCCTGCTCGACATGGGCAATGTAGTCACGCACGACCTGTCCCAGCGGCGCAAATAACTTCTCATTCCCCGACACCATCAGCCAAGCCATCAAACGCCCGGCGCCGCCTTTATCGAATGCGTCGAACACGATATCGACAAACTCGCGAACGTCGCTGGCGCCGGCGCGAAAGCGCGCCACCGCAGCCTCCATGGTGTCGGTGAGTGCGCGCACCATGTCGCGCATCAAGGTGGATTGCAGCTCGGCGGCGGAGCCGAAGTGATGAATGAGATTGGTGTGGGTCATCCCTAAATCCCGAGCGACCGCTTTCAACGTAATCGCGTTCGGTCCCTCTTCCAACAACAACTTGCGCGCCGATTCGAGCGCAGCCGACCGCACCGCATCCGGCTGCCGACGTAAACGCCGTTCGGGCTTTAGAGATTTCACCGGCGACTTGGGCTTGTTAGCTATTGACATTGATCTCAATAAGACTTTGAATGCCGCAGAGCAGGCAAATCACAGGCTATTCCGTGTCAGCAATTACCATACAATCTTCGTCAATGGCTTCGTCGACGACCTCATGATGGGTTCTCTCCCGACTCCAGCCGATCTCGCCATTCATCCGCGCGATTTGAAATTCAATCGCGCCGGGACAGCGCGCGACGCCCATCATACCCGATGGTGGCATTGCAATGATCCGGTCAAAACTGCTTTTCTCAATGCGCTGTCCATCACTTTCCCGCAAGGCGAGTCGTTGTTTGTCGAAGCGGTGCGGCGTTATCGCGATGTCGCCGATCCGGTATTGCGCGAACAAATTGCGGCGTTCATCAAGCAAGAAACACTACACATGAGGGAGCACGTGGTGTTCAATCGACTGATCGAACAAGCGGGCTACGACGTCGCGGCGATGAACGCCTACACAACCGAGCGCATGAGCATCGCACGCTCGCGACCGCCGATCGCGCAACTTGCGATCACGGTGGCGCTCGAACACTTTACGGCGATTTTGGCACATGGATTACTTACCAACCCTCAACACCTGCAAGGCGTGCCAAACGAAATCGCCAATCTTTGGAAGTACCACGCAATCGAGGAAATCGAACACAAGGGCGTCGCATTCGATACCTATCTCGCTGCCACAAAGGATTGGAGTGGATTCAAACGGTGGTATGTGCGCTGCAAAGTCATGGCAATCATGAGTTACCTGTTCTGGCGTTCAAACGCCCGTCACATGGCCGACTTTTTTCGCCAGGATGGCATCAATACCTTCGGCACCTGGATGCGTGTGCTGAAATTTCATTTCGTCTCACCCGGCTTGCTACGAAGCATTTTTGGCGAATACTGGAAGTTCTACTCGCCGAACTTTCATCCGTGGAATATCGACGACCGAGCGTTGATTGCGAACATCGAGAAGGAACTCGGGATGACCAGCGCGACAGCGTAAACTCGCGGCTTGCCTGCGCACTCCAAACAATGTTGGTGCTGGGACGACGATCGAGTAAGCTGCGCGTCCTTTTTGGCCATCGTTCGTTTCGGACGCGACAAGATGAAGAACCGCTTCGATTGTTCCACCTGCCCCGGTTATTGCTGCAGCCATCCCCGAATTGCCGTAAGCGATAATGATATTGCGCGACTGGCCAAGCACTTTGAGTTAAGCGCGGCGCGGGCGCGGAAACAATTTACCTACCGCTACCTCACCAAAGACG
>JAYTQU010000244.1:0-5845 GCA_043746555.1 Pseudomonadota bacterium
GGCGGACGCGGCATGCGCGTGGTTCACAGCGACGCCACGCTGATCAACGCAATCAATGTCACCAAGGCTGAAGCGCTCGCGGCCTTCAGCAACGATCAGGTGTACATGGAAAAGTTTTTGGAAAAGCCGCGTCACATCGAAATTCAAGTGCTGGCCGATCACCACGGCAACGTCATTCACTTGGGCGAACGCGACTGCTCCTTGCAGCGCCGTCATCAAAAAGTGATCGAAGAAGCGCCTGCGCCGGGAATCACCACCAAGCAACGCAAGATGATCGGCGACCGGTGCATCGCGGCCTGTAGCGAAGTCGGTTATCGCAGCGCAGGAACTTTGGAATTTCTCTACGAGAACGGCGAGTTCTATTTCATCGAAATGAATACGCGCGTGCAGGTCGAACACCCGGTCACCGAACAGATCACCGGCATCGACATTGTCAAAGCGCAATTGCGAATCGCCGCCGGCGAGCGACTATCGTGGACACAAAACGATATCGTGATTCGCGGCCACGCCATCGAATGCCGCATCAATGCGGAAGATCCCAAGGGCTTCATACCCTCGCCCGGCCCCGTGAAACTTTTTCACTCGCCGGGCGGCCCTGGTATACGCGTCGACACGCACCTTTATAACGGTTACGTCGTCCCGCCCTATTACGATTCGATGATCGGCAAGTTGATTGCCTACGGCGAAGATCGCGATACGGCCATCGCGCGCATGCGCAATGCGTTATCTGAAATGGTGATCGAAGGCATTAAGACCAACATTCCCCTGCATCAAGAAATCTTCAATCACGCCGCATTTCGCGCCGGCGGTTTGGATATTCACTATTTGGAACGGAGATTGGGAATCAAATAGGTGCTGGAAGGAGTTAGCCAGGCAAAGAGAAGCGTGCGCGCGTTCATTCTCGCTAACCCCTAATTCTACTTTGTCAGGTTGGGATCAAGCGATGCGGGGCAAGGTGCAACGGTCTGAAAAAGCGCAGCGTACACGGCAGTACGTGAGTATTTTTCAGACCGTTGCAACGCCGCACCGCGCGCTTCAGCGCAACCTGACAAAGTAGAACTAACCACTAACTCCTGCCCACTTCCCGCACGTATGCCCTTCCTCCAACTCACTCTCAACATCGGGAAGAACGACCCGGCTCACTTCGAGGATGCGGTATTCGCAGCCGGTGCTTTGTCGGTCACACTGCAAGACTCCGCTGACGATCCGATCTTAGAGCCTGCGCCCGGAACGACACCGTTATGGCCGACGGTGACGGTGAAGGCTTTATTTTCGGACGATGCCGTTGCCGACGACATTGTCGCAACGCTCGATCAGCAGATTGGTATATTTCTTGAGTATCGCTTCGAGAGAATTGAAGATCGAATTTGGGAACGCGAGTGGCTCAAAGACTTCAAGCCCATGCAATTCGGTCGGCGACTTTGGATTTGTCCCGGCGGTATGAGTCCACCACTCGATCTATTGCCCGCTGCCGGCAGCCAGTGGCCGGCGACTTTGATTCATCTCGATCCCGGTCTCGCTTTCGGAACCGGCACTCATCCAACCACGGCCCTATGTTTGGAGTGGCTCGATGGTGCCGATCTCGCCGGAAAAACAATTATCGACTACGGTTGCGGTTCGGGCATTCTTGCCATTGCGGCGTTGAAACTTGGAGCGACCGCAGCGCTCGGCATTGACATCGACAATCAAGCTTTGATCGCGAGTCGCGATAACGCACAACGCAATGGCGTGCTCGATAAGCTCGCACTCCAAGATGACCGCGCGACACTTCCGGGGCCTGCCGACATCCTGTTAGCGAATATCTTGGCCGGACCGCTGCACGATCTCGCGCCGACGCTAGCGACATTGGTTTCGCCCAAAGGCCATCTCGTATTGTCCGGTATTCTCAAGGAACAAGCGCCGGACTTGGCGAGCCGCTATGCATCATGGTTTGATATGGACGTGCCGGTGTACCGCGGCGATTGGGCAAGGCTGATGGGAAGAAGGCTGAAGGCTGTAGACTGTGGGCTGTAGCCAACAGGGCGTTTCTGAACCTACAGCCTACCGCCTTCAACCTACTGCCTAAACTCCATGCTCACCGAATGCCCTTCTTGCTTGACTGTGTTTCGCGTCACCGCCGCGATCCTCAAGATGGGCCATGGACAAGTGCGTTGCGGAAAGTGCCGCAAACAATTCGACGCCATCGAATGCATGCTGGACGAGGACGAGACGGCGTTGTCGGCCAATCAAATGGATCGTGAACAGTCGAATCCCGAACAGGCGAATCGCGACCGGACGAAATCCGACCAACATCAGGAATCCTCGGCGCCGCCCGCGGAAAACGCCGGCAACCGATCCGACGATTGGCTCGATGCTGAAGCGGACAGCGTCGATGCAGCAACCTTTGGTGCTGAACCGCTTACAGAGCCGGAGAATGACCGCTCGGACGATGCAGCCTCTAACGATGAAATTGCCGACGACGAAACGACCTACGACGAAGAAGTCACGATGGAAGGATCGCGAATCGAAATCAGCGGCACGTATCGCAGACTTAACGATGACGCCTCGGCGGACAAGATTATTCACGAGCATGTGGTGATCGATCGCGGCTTGCCTACAATCACTGTCGGCGGCAGTGCGGATCGTTATGACTCGGATGAAATTGCGGACGCTGTGCCGGAAACCGTGCTCGACCTGAGTAACGATTTGAGCGGCGACGATGGCGAACCGGCGGCCGAAGCAGCCGATCACTTGTTAGACGACTTCGTTTTCCCTCAAGCCATCGAACAGCGTATCAATTCGAGTGGCAGTGGCGCGAGCGGCAGCGGCGAAGCGCCCGCCGTACCGAGGCGCTGGCGACGCGCGTTCGGTCAGAGCGGCAAGAAACACAAGCATGAGGAAATTCATGCCGAACTTTCCGCGCTCACGCAAAACGAATCGCCACGGGTACTGCGTAACGGCGTGTGGGCCACAATCTGCGTCTTGCTCACGATTGCATTGATCGTACAAATCGTTCATCACAATCGCGATGCGCTGGTCCGCGATCCGCGTTTCGGCAACACCGTGTCGCGTGTGTATCGTGCGCTGGGCTTGAGTCCAACACCGCATTGGGATCTCAGCGCTTACAAATGGGACATCTATAAGGTAGGCCTCGATCCGCGCACGCCCGATGCGTTACGCGTGATCGGCAGTGTCGCCAACAACGCGCCGTTCGCGCAGCCCTATCCGCTCGGCAAACTCTCGCTGCAAGATCGCTGGGGCGGGTCGGTCGGCGCGCGGGCGTTCGAGCCTTACGAATACCTGCCGTCGCCTGAAGCGGCGGATCGCTTGATGGGGCCGAAACAACGCGCGAATATCGAAATCGTGATTGCCGATCCCGGTCCCGATGCTGTTGGTTATTTGATTCATGCGTGCTTGGATCAGGATAAGCACCTCACCTGCGCGGACGAGTTTGCCCAGCGTCAATGAACTTCATCATGACTCCCGCGCGCATCCGCATTGGCCCTTACGAACTCGCGAACAACCTCGCGCTCGCGCCGATGGCCGGCGTCACCGATTTACCGTTTCGACGTCTGTGTCGCGAACTCGGCGCGGGGTTTGCCGCCAGTGAAATGTCAACCAGCGATGCACGCCTTTGGAATACAGTCAAATCGCAGCGCCGCAGAATACACGCTGACGAATCGGAACCGCGCATCGTGCAAATTGCCGGCGGCGATCCGGAGATGATGGCGGACGCAGCGCAGCGCAATGTCGATGCGGGTGCGCAAATCATCGACATCAACATGGGTTGCCCGGCAAAAAAAGTCTGTAACAAAGCAGCGGGTTCGTCGCTGCTGCGCGATGAAGAACTGGTGGCACGCATATTGACTGCGGTCGTTCGCACCGTTTCGGTTCCAGTGACGCTCAAAATCCGCACCGGTTGGAGTCACGAGCAACGCAACGGCGTACGCATTGCGCAAGTCGCGCAGGACGCGGGAGTGCAAGCACTGGCAGTGCATGGGCGCACTCGCGCGTGCATGTTTCAGGGAGAAGCCGAATACGAAACCATTGCCGCAATCAAAAACGCCGTGCGCATTCCGATTTTTGCCAATGGAGACATCGACTCGCCGCAAAAAGCGCGTGCGGTACTTGAACAAACTGGAGCAGACGGATTGATGATCGGTCGCAGTGCACAAGGACGTCCCTGGATATTTCGCGAAATAAATTTTTATTTGAGCACCGGAAAAGTTTTACCGGCCCCTTCCGCGTTCGAAGTCCGTGATATTATGCGCGCCCATTTGCGCAATCTGTACGCACATTACGGGGAGTGTGCGGGAACTCGGGTTGCGCGCAAGCACATTGCTTGGTACGCGCGTGGTCGACCGCATGTGGATTGTTTTCGTCTTGCAATCATGCAAACGGAAACCGCCGCAGCTCAACTCGACGCAATAGACTCGTATTTCGAGTTGCTTGCGGCGAGCGACGCCATACAAACCGCCGCGTAGTAATGGGAGATAGAACCCCTTAATTCGGCAAACATACATCGGCGGAGTGCGCATGGCGCCGCGAAAAAAAACTAAAACTCGTCGTGAACCGCGACGAGAACTGATCAGGCCCGCGTCGCGCACGCTCCCGTTGCGCACTATGACGGCGGAAGCGCTCGACAGCTACTTCACAAGTTTGAACGGCCACAAACCGGCGCGGATGTACGATCTGGTGCTGCGCGAAGTCGAAGAACCGCTGTTTAGATCGGTGCTCAACTACTCCGAAGGCAATCAAGTTCGCGCCGCCGATATCCTCGGCATCAACCGTGGCACGCTGCGAAAGAAACTAAAGATGTACGGATTGGTGGAGTAGCCACGTGATGAGTTAAGGGTGATGAGTGATGAGCAAGAATCGCCCTCAGCTCCGTACCTCTTGCCGATCACCGATCACCGTTCACTAGCAAACCAATGACCACCCCGATCCGCCGCGCCCTACTCAGTGTTTCCAACAAAGAAGGCCTAATCGATTTTGCGCGCAGCCTGCGTGCTCGCAACATCGAAATTCTCTCCACCGGCGGTACCGCGTCGTTGCTGGAACAGAATGGTATCGACGTCAAACAAGTATCCAGTCACACCGGTTTTCCGGAAATCATGGATGGCCGCGTTAAGACGCTGCATCCGAAAATTCACGGCGGTTTGCTTGGCCGGCGCGGCGTCGACGAAGCCGTAATGCGCAAACACGACATCGAGCCGATAGATTTAGTGGTGGTGAATTTATATCCGTTCGCCGCAACGATTGCGAAACCCGATTGCACGATTGACGACGCCATCGAAAACATCGACATCGGTGGGCCGGCGATGGTGCGCGCCGCGGCGAAGAATCACGATCGAGTCACCGTTGTTGTCGATCCGCTCGACTACCAAACGGTGCTTGATGAGATTGAACGCAACGACGAAGTATCCGCCAACACCCGTCGCCGACTTGCGGCGAAGGCGTACGCGCACACGGCTAGCTACGATGCGATGGTTGCAGGCTATCTGAACAAGGTGGTGCAAGGGGAAGGCGCGAGCGAATTTCCCGATTTACTGGCGCTGCAATATCGCAAGCGCATGGACTTGCGCTACGGCGAAAACATGCATCAAGCCGCGGCGTTTTATTTCGATCCGAGTTCGCAAGGCGCGAGTATCGGTGGCGCGTCGCAATTACAAGGCAAAGCACTCTCGTACAACAACATCGCCGACGCCGATACCGCTTTCGAATGCGTGCGGCAATTCGACGAATCGGCGTGCGTGATTGTCAAACACGCCAACCCATGCGGCGTCGCTGTTGCGAGCAATATTCTCGACGCATACGACCGCGCACATCGTACCGATCCAACCTCAGCGTACGGCGGCATCATTGC
>JAYTQU010000245.1:0-9621 GCA_043746555.1 Pseudomonadota bacterium
GGCAACG
Source organism: Pseudomonadota bacterium (assembly GCA_043746555.1). Classification (GTDB taxonomy): domain Bacteria; phylum Pseudomonadota; class Gammaproteobacteria; order Steroidobacterales; family Steroidobacteraceae; genus CAZQYC01. The sequence goes on from JAYTQU010000245.1 coordinate 8, forward strand.
CCGAACGCTTTGCGAATAATGATTGTGCACCAAGGAACCGTCGTTTGATAAAGCGCCGCCAACGCGCGCGCGCCGAGGCGAATGGTGCCGTCCTTTTCCGCTTGTTTGCCAATGCTAAAGCCGGGAATATCGACGAAGTGCACAACGGGTAAGTGAAAAGTTTCCGCCAGACTCACGAATCGTTCGAGCTTTGCAGAACTTGCGGCCGTCCAGATTCCACCCATCACGAATGGATCGCTCGCGACAATCGCAACAGGCCAACCATCTAATCGCGCGAATCCAGTAATGATCGAGCGACCATGTAGCTTGCCGATCTCGAAGAAGCTGTCTTTGTCGAGCACGGCTTCTAAGATCGGACGCATCTTGTAAACATGTCGTCGATCGCGAGGTACCGCATCGATCAGCATTTCCTCGCGACGCGTGGTGTCTCTTTGCGGTCGTGAGCGCGGCGGCAAATCGTAAACGGAGGAAGGAAGGTACGATAAAAATCTTCGTGCATGCAAGAATGCTTCTTGCTCGCTCGACACTTGATCGTCCACCGCGCCGATTTGTGCATGAAGGCGACTGCCGCCAAGTTCCTCTTTGGTGAGCTTCTCGCCGATAGCGGCAACCACCGGCGGACCCGCGACAAACATTTGCGCGATGCCTTCGACCAACACCGAATAGTGAGACGTTACCATGCGCGCTGCGCCGAGACCGGCGACGGGACCAAGACCCAAACTCACGACGGGAACAGTGCTTAAGTTGTCGACCACCCAATTCCAACCGGGATTGGCGGGAATATAAGTGAAGCCGGCGGATTCCAGCGACTTAACCGATCCGCCGCCGCCGGTTCCTTCGACGAGTCGTACGATTGGTAAGCGCAATTCATTCGCCATCTGTTCGGCGGCAATTTGTTTTTGCGATATCGATGCATCGGACGCGCCGCCACGCACGGTAAAGTCGTCGCCACCGACGACGACAGGTCGTCGATCGATTCGACCGCGACCCATTACAAAATTGCCCGGTTGAAATGCGATGAGGTTGCCTTGGTCGTCGTACTTCGCGAAGCCCGCGGTGGCACCTAATTCGTGAAAAGTATTTTCGTCGAGTAACGCCGCGATGCGTTCGCGGACGGTGAGACGACCGGCGTCGCGTTGGCGTTGAATCTTCTCCGGCCCGCCCATTTCGCGTGCGAGACGTTCACGCTCGCGCAGTTCTTCAATTTCTTTTTCCCAGGACATAGAGGAAGACTTTAGATGTTAGGCTGTGGGCGGAAGGTCGGAAAATGAGGTGGCGTAGCAATACAATCTACAGTCCACAGTCCACAGTCCACAGCCTACAGCCTAGTTACTTCGATGCAAAGCGATGCATTTGCGGCAGCATCGTGCGACGTAGCTTTGCCATGCCGCCGATCCAGCGATCGTACTCACCGGCCTTCTTGAGTATGTATTGAGCTACTTGAGGGTGCGGCAAGATGAGAAACGATTCCTTTTCCAATCCCTGCATCACCGCCTCGGCGACTTGTTCGGGTGTGAGCACGCCATCGACCGCGGCCGATTTGCCGGCATCGTTTTCTGAATCGCCGAGCATGGCCGTTCGGACTGCTTGCGGACACAGCACAGACACTTTAACGCCATGATCTTTATGTGTGATGGCCAAGTGTTCGGCAAATCCAATCGCCGCGTGTTTGGTCGCCGAGTAAGTGGCCGAACCGATCTGATTCAAAAGTCCGGCTGCGGACACAGTGTTCAGAAAGTAGCCTTGCTTGCGCGCAATCATGCCCGGCAATAACGCGCGTGCGGCGTACACATGAGCCATGACGTGAATGCGCCAGTTCTTATCCCACACGGCGTCCGGCGCGGACGCGGCGTTTTCAAAATCGGGATCGGAAACGGCGATGCCTGCATTCGAACAAAACAAATCGATCGGTCCGGCGGCCTTTTCGGTTTGAGCGACGACGTTGCGAATATCTTCTTCGCGCGCGACATCGCACTTGATTCCCAAAGTCGTGGTGCTCGAGCCGACCAATTCCTTCGCCGCGGCTTGAACTTTGTCGCCATCCAAATCCGCAACGGTGATGTGCTTGGCACCAGCTTGTTTGAAGCGCCGCGCCAGCGCCAACCCAATTCCGTTGGCGCCGCCGGTGATAACGATGACTTTGTCGCGGATGTGCATAGGAGAGGAAGCAGGTGGAGGTTAGATGGACGGAATGAAAGCGCGCGAGACCGATTTGCTGTTCTCCCGAGCTAACGCGCTCAAGTTTCTAGTGCGGCCGCGCCACCAAGTCATTCTTCAAAGTGAGTGACGAAAGCCAGAAACACAGGGCCGCAGGGATGAACATGAGCACGTTGACGACCATGGACGTGCGCAGACCTTCGCCATAAGCGTGATTGCATACCGTCTGTTGTTCAATCGGCAGTTTCGCCAATGCGACTGCATTGCGACACAGATCTTGTGTCAGAACACCCGCGAAACCAGCGTCCCTCAGCTCCATGTTCATGAACATGTCGCTCAATTTGCCTACGATCCAGGGGCCGATGCCGTTGCCGATGATCGCAATCATGAGCAACATGATGGCGACAGCCGCGGCGCGCGAGTGCTGGCGTACCACGCCTTGGCTAATCGTGTACTGCGATCCGAGGTACATGTAGTGACAGAACACTGCGACGAACCACACGCCGCGACCCAATCCATAGATGTCAGCCGTCGGCCGGTAGTAGGCATACAGATATAGCGGTACCGCAATTATCATTCCGATCGCGGGAACGAGCGCTACGGCGTTATGCACACGGTGCGAGATCCGATCGATAATCATGCCGCCGGAATAAGTGCCCGCCGCCGAGACCAGCGCAAGAGGTCCACCGAACGAGATGGCGAACGTACCGGCATCGATGCCGTGAATGCGTTGCAGCATCGGCGCTTGGAATGCCACCAGCCCGTAACCCACCCAGGCGACCAACGCGGCGCCAAGCGACATTGTCCAAAACGTTGGCTTGCCAAGGAGTTCTCTGAATGTTTCCAGCATTCCCGTGCGTTCGGGTTTCGGATTTCCGGGTGGATCGGAAAATCCGCGCGGTGGTTCGCGCACCGTTAACAACGCCACCAACGAAATGACTACGCCAGGTGCGCCGATAACGACGAATGCAACGCGCCAACCTGCAACCTGCGACCAGTCGGTCATACTGACCATCGAATTCCAGCCCCAGTGCTCAAAGATTTTTTGCAGGGCCGGACCGTTGAGATTGCGCACGATGGGCCCGCCGAAATAATTCGACAGTGCCGTACCGATAGTGACGCCCATTGCAAACACGCCGAGTGCCGCTGCACGACTTCTCGGCCGGAAATAGTCGCCGATAATCGAATTGGACGCCGGAGTGCCGCCGGCTTCGCCGATTGCTACGCCAATGCGTGCGAAGATTAGAAACAGAAACGACGTCGCGAATCCGCAAAGCGCCGCCATCAACGACCAGATGAAAATGCAAAGAGCCAGAATTTTGACCCGATTGTAGCGATCTGCCGCCATCGCGATCGGGATGCCCATGGCGGCGTAAAACAGGGCGAACGGCCAGCCATTCAAGAAACCGAATTCGGTGTCCGACAAATGGAACGCGCCGATGAGCGGCTGTGCAATCACATTGAGTAATGCTCGATCTATGAAATTGAGGGTGTAGACCAGCGTAAGGATAATAAGCACATAGTTTCGGTACGGCGTTGTGCCAAAACTGGTGCCTCCGGTTCCGACGGAGCGAACGTTTTCAGTTGTACTAGCCAAGTTGAACTCCCTAAGTCGGTTCCGGTTATCCCGCGAGCGCTAACGCCCTCGGATCATTTTTTTCAGTCTGGTCTTATACTTCGCGCCCGCGCTGGGCACAACAGTCAATCGCCGTTAAGTTGCAAATCCGACGCGAAATTTTAGTCAACGAGTGGTTAAAGCATAGGGTTATTGACATGTTAAAGCACAACACGTATTTCGATGGCAAGGTGCAAAGCCTCGGCTTTGAGCGCAATGGACAGAAGGCCACGGTCGGCGTGATTGCGCCAGGCGAATACCACTTTAATACCGGCGCGGCCGAGCGCATGACCGTGACCAGCGGGCAATTGCTCGCCAAAGTGACGAACGGCGAGTGGGTTACGTATCCGGCGGGCACCTACTTTGAAATCGCTCCGAACAGTGCCTTCGATGTGCAAGCCGTGGGTGGATGCGCTGCGTATTTGTGCGAATTTTTAGGCGACTAACGCAGTTGCGCGCACAAAAACGCCAACGTTCGATCCAATGCTACTCGCGTCGGTTCGCCTTCCGAATCGACTAGTTCTACGTTGTCAAGGTGTCGTGTTAACACGCTGTGCGGCGGCGGACTACCTTTGGGATTGGCGGATTCATCTTCGAGTTCGATCGACTCGAACGCAGCTCCGAATTCAGCGCGCAGATGTTCAAAGCGCGCGGCCTTGCACATCGGATCGCCTTTGAACCGCAATCCTAAAATTCGCGCGCCTTGCTTGTCGATTTTTTCGTGCGCAGCGAGTACTTTGAATTCGCGACTGATGCAAACGCGAGCGATCACACCCATCGCGTAGCCGAAACTCTCCATGCGATTCGGCGTACCAAACAATTGCGGCATGAACACGGTAAAGCCCGCGTCGGCAACGCGGCTAGCAAACTTTGCGACTAGTGGCGTAATTCCCGGCACTTCCGCCATCACGATCACCGCCGGTCCAGCGCCGCGACGATACACATCGCGTGTCTTGTCGAGCGCGCCGAACGACGTTGTGTCGAAGCCGGGGACTTTGGTCATACGTGGGTCATACGCGAATTTGCCTATCACTCATCACACTTCACCCATCACTTCTTTCGCATCTCATGCGCCTGCAAATGAACATACGCTGCGCTCAGTAAAAGCGATTCGATTCCATAATCATTCGCACGTCTCAACATGTCGCCGACGATGTGATCGCCTTCGGTTCGGCCACCGGCTTCGAGGTCGCGGCGCATCGATGCTTCAAGCGGCGATCCTATCTGAGTGAGCAGCGCACGAATCGATTGCAAAAACTTCTCGCGCGGCGGATGCCCCGCGGCTTTCGCGACCGCCGTACAGTCATCGAGCATTCGCGACATTAACTTTGCGCCGTCTTGCGTCGCGGCTATCTCACCGACATTGGCGCGCATCAGGCAGGTCATCGCGGCGAGCGAGGTGAGCATGACGAACTTCTCCCACATCTCCATTAAGATGTTGCGGCTCAAGCGCGATTCGAAGTTGCCTTGCTGCAATGCGCGTTCGAGTGCTTCGGCCGCAGCTTCTTGAATTTCGTTGCGGACGCCGAAGAAAATATTTTGTACCTCGGTGAACTGCTTAATGTCGCCGTTGGCATCGACAGTCGTCGAAACTTGCGCCAAGCCGCCGAGCACGCGCTGCGCGCCGAACGCCGCATCGAGCGAATCGAGATGCTTCATGCCGTTGAGTAGCGGTAGCACCATCGTCTGCGGGCCGACAAAGGGACGAATTGCATCGATGGAATTATCCAAGTCGTAGGCCTTGCAACTGACGATTACCGCGTCGAAGGTTTGGTTGGAATGTTCGCCCGAGACTAGAAGCTTGGGCTCATTAACGTGTAGTTCACCGCGCACGCCATAAATTCGTAGCCCGCGTTCGCGCAACAGCGCTGCGCGCTTTGGCCGCACGAGAAACGTGACGTCCGCATCGCCTTCATGCAACCGAGCGCCGAAATAACCGCCGACGCCGCCGGCACCTAACATCAACAGTCGCATATTCGCTCTCCGATATTTGTTAATCGTATTGTTGCGCGCTTCGGCGTGAAACACTAGCGTCGCGCGTCGTTGTTTGTGACACTACGTTCATGCTCAATCGCCTTTGGCTCGCTTTCTTCCTCACGGCATTCGCGGCCGCGTTGGGCCAATGGTTGATCGGCAACAATCCGGGCGTGTTTGCCGCAATCGTCGCCAGCCTTTTCGATATGGCGAAGCTTTCCGTCGAGGTCATGGTGCTGTTGTTTGGCACGCTGACTCTGTGGTTAGGTCTATTGCGGATTGCCGAACGAGCCGGATTGGTTGAGAAGCTTGCGCGACTACTCGGTCCGCTGTTTGCGCGACTGATGCCCGAGGTGCCGCGCGGTCACAGTGTGATCGGTCTGATCACGCTGAACTTCACCGCCAACGCGCTCAATCTCGACAATGCGGCCACGCCCATCGGGCTGCGCGCAATGCGCGAATTGCAAGAGCTGAATCGCGATCCACTTACGGCCAGTAATGCGCAAATATTGTTCCTGGTGCTCAACGCCTCATCGCTGACCGTGTTGCCGGTCAATATTTTTATGTATCGCTTGCAGCAGGGCGCGAGCGATCCGACGTTGGTGTACTTGCCGATCTTGCTCGCCACTAGTGCATCGACGCTGGTTGGCTTCTTGAGCGTCGCGGTGATGCAGCGCTTGAAAATCTGGGATGCGGTTGTGCTGACATGGCTGATTGGAACCGCGCTGGTGCTCGGTGCGTTAATCGCATTTCTTTCGACGTTGACCGCAGCCGCGCTGGCGTCGACGTCGTCGCTGCTCGGTAATCTCGCGTTGTTCTCGATTGTGATTTGCTTCTTACTTGCGGGCGCTTTCAAGAAGGTGCCGGTATACGAAACGTTTATCGACGGCGCCAAACAAGGTTTCGATGTCGCCAAGAACTTGTTGCCATATTTGGTCGCCATGCTGTGCGCCGTGGGCGTTCTCCGTGCATCGGGCGCGCTCGATTATGCGCTCGACGGTGTGCGTTGGTTGGTTCATCGAGGTGGATTCGACGCGCGCTGGATCGATGCGATGCCAACCGCGTTGGTCAAACCTTTATCCGGTAGCGCGGCGCGCGCGATGCTCATCGAAACGATGCAGCATCACGGCGTCGATAGTTTCCCTGCGTTAGTCGCCGCGACTGTTCAAGGCAGCACCGAAACAACTTTCTACGTGCTCGCCGTTTACTTCGGCGCTGTCGGGATTCAACGAGCGCGACATGCGGTGGGCTGTGCTTTGTTGGCCGATTTCGCTGGAGTGGTTGCGTCGATAGCCGTGTGCTATTGGTTTTTTGGGTAGGGTGTCGACGAGCACGCTGTGTTTCGGCCATTTACCATACGCGATTCACAAATGTAGGTACCGTCGTCCAATTCAAGCGCCGGCACCTGAGCGAGCGGATTAATCGCTCGATACGCTAATTTCTTTTCTATCGATCTCAAGTCAACGTCGACTAGTGGAATGTCGAGTCGTTTCTCGCGCATCAACATCACAACGCGTAATGGGTTTGGCACCATCGGACCGGTGAATAGACGCATGTTCCGCTCTGGTTATCTGTGGTTATGCTGCTCGTCGCGCTGTCACGATCCAGACCGCGCCGTTAAGCGCGAATGCTTCATTTTGTTTGCGTGTTTCCAAGAACGGAATCAACGCATCAATGACACTTTCGACAGCAACATTCTGTTCGCGCATCACGCGGCCGATCGGGCCCATGCGCGCTAGAAAGCCGGCGACTTCTTGCGCATTGTTGCCGGTCAACGGCAAGCGACCGTCCCAGGGAGTGAAGTTCACGTCGCGCCAACCGGCTTTATCTAAAAATGTACTGACGTAAGTTTGATCGGCGAAGGCGAAGGGTCCCGGCGCGGTGGGATCGGGTTTGACTTCGGGTGGCGTGAACAAATGCGATACCGCCTTCATGAGTCCGCCGCCCATGTCGTTTTCTTTTGGGCTGCGCCAACATGCAAACGTTAACACGCCACCGGGTTTGATCGACTGCAAGATGTTGGCGAACGCTGCCGTCGGATCGTCGAAGAACATGACGCCGAAACGCGAGACGATGGCATCGACCGGCTCATCGGCTCGCCAAGTTGATGCATCTGCTTGACGAAATAGCGCGCGCGATTTTCGCTCACCGGCACGTCGCTCCGCGTTTTGAATAAGCGGCTTGGAGATGTCGAGCCCCGTGGCTTGTCCCGTATTGCCAACTCGTGCTTGCGCGGCAAGCGTCAATGCGCCGGATCCGCAACCGATATCGAGCACACTATCGCCGACTTTGAGTTTCGAGTGCGCGATCACCGCATCGCCGACTTCGCGTAGCAGGGAATCGAGCGCCTCGGCTTGCGTTACCCAGGTTGCTCCGGCTTCGCCGTTCCAGTATTCGATTTGATCGGTGTTCGGCATGGGGCTATCTCTGTTGAAGTCACTTGGGTGATTAGACGTGATGAGTGGGAATCTTATTGCAGGCAATGCGTCGTGGATGGATCAATCTTATCCCTTGGCGAAGGATGGTTGTGATATCAGTTCCCAAGTTGGATTAGCATTCGCTTCCGCAATGGGAAAAGTGAGCAAATGCCATGTCGGCACACGATACATCGGGTCGAATTGCAGCGCGAGCGGGTACACCGACGTCCGGCCACTATCTCATGCAAGCGCAAGAGCGAGTGACGTTCGGCGTGCCCGTTGATGTTGCCGTTATCGATGATGTCGTTCGCTATAGCGCATCGCGCGTATTTGTCACCTCGACACGTTCACTGGCAGGATTGAAAGACGGTCCTGTGCAACGTATTGAAAAGGCGCTCGGTCAGCGGCACGTCGGAACGTTTTCTGCAATTCGCGCACACAGTCCGCGCGAAGATGTGATTGCCGCAGCGAACGCGGCGCGCGAGGCTCGCGCCGATGTGCTGATCGCAGTCGGCGGTGGGTCGGTGATCGATGCAACTAAAGCCGTGCAAATTTGTTTGTGGTTGGGATTGGATTCGCCGCAAGCAATGGAGCCGTATCGCAACGGCGCAGTCGCAGACATGGCGAAGAAGATCGCTCCGCCGACCGATGCAATTCGCATGATCTCGGTATCGACAACCTTGTCGGCATCGGAGTTTACCTCGCAAGCGGGCGTGACCGACGCGGCGCTCAATGCTAAACAGTCGTTCGCGCATCGTCTTTGCGTGCCACGTTCCGTGATTCTCGATCCCGCAGCGACACTCGATACGCCGTTGTGGTTATTGTTTTGCACCGGCATTCGCGCTGTCGATCACGCGGTCGAGTCGTATTGTTCACCGCTCGCAAATCCGGCGACGGAACCATCGTCGTTGCAAGGCTTGCGCTTGTTGGCGCATTCGTTGCGTGCAATCAAGAACGATCCAAACGATTTATCCGCGCGACTCGAAGCGCAGTTTGGAATGTGGCAATCGATTGCAGCAAGTGCGGCAGGCGTATCGATGGGCGCGAGTCACGGTATCGGTTATGTGCTCGGTGCGACTTACGGCGTTGCACATGGACATACCTCCTGCGTGATGTTGCCGGCGGTTCTTCGCTGGAACAGCGCGGTCAATGCGCAGCGACAACGAGCGCTGTCTGCGGCGATGAATGCGCCTGAACGAACTGCTGCCGATTTGATCGCCGAGTTAATTCAATCCCTTGATCAACCCGGATCGTTGCGTGATGTAAGCATCAAGCGCGAACACTTCGACGACATCGCAACGCGCGCGTTGTCTTACGGCCCTGTGCAGAAAAATCCGCGAGCGATTCGGACTCGCGAAGCTGTGTTGGAGATTTTGGAGCTTGCATGGTGACTACGCTTATTTCGGCGGGGCGACTGAGAGCGGAGATTGTTTTCCGAACCGTCGTAAACC
>JAYTQU010000246.1:0-14495 GCA_043746555.1 Pseudomonadota bacterium
CGAACATGACGTTGCTACAGCAACAAGCCTCGCCAACGACCGGCATTCCGGTGGTGCCTGCCGCTTCTCGCCCGGTCGGCAAGCAGTACGACTACACAGTCGACAGCGTTGTGGCCGCACTTTACGGCCGTTACGAAATCGAACTTGGCGATTGGCGACTTAACGCGGGCGCGCGCGGCGAAAGCGTCAGTTATAAGTACGACAACCGCATGTTGGACGGCAATACTCGCGAAGACGGCACACCCTGCCCGCTCAATGCCACCGGCTGTTTGTATGCACGTTTGCCGGATCGCACCGATCACTACACCACGTTGACACCGCAACTCGGCGCTGTGTGGCATGTGGCACCCACGCAGTCATTGTATGCAACCGCTGTACGCGGCTATCGGGCGCCGGATACCAACGAGCTCTATCGACTACAACGACAACAAGCCATCGAATCGCCGGGTACCGAACGTCTCGATAGCTTAGAAGTTGGACTACGCGGCGCGGTGGCGCAAGTGAACTACGCTTTTGCGCTATTCGCGATGCGCAAAGAAAACATGATCATTCGCGATGCCAACGGTTTGAACTACAGCGGCGCGAAGACCAAGCACAAGGGCGTCGAATACGAAATCAATTTTGCGCCGCTCGATCAACTTAGTTTTGCATTAGACGGAACGTGGGCAAAGCACCAATACGATTTCACCGCCAACATCGCCGGCGGCGAATCCATCGTCTCGGGTCTCACGATCGACACAGCACCGCAGAATTTGTGGAACGCGCGAGTTCAGTGGCGACCCATTGCCGCGCTCAGCACCGAGCTCGAATGGCAACATGTCGGCATGTACTCAGCGGATGCCGCTAATCTCAATTTCTACGACGGCCACAATCTATTGAACTTGAGAACGAACTACCGCTTCGATAATTCCTGGAGTGCGGCATTGCGTATCACCAACCTCGCCGATCGTCTCTACGCCGATCGTGCCGACTACGCTAATGGCAATTTTCGCTACTTTCCAGGACGCGGACGCGCCGCGTTTGTAGAAGTGCGATATGAAATGAAATGATAGAAGCACCGGCAGCCGGAGTATCTCCGCCTGCCGATTGGTCGACAACGGGTCAGATCGCCCCGAAGGCTGTGTACTTGTCGATCAATGCAGCGCTGCCAAAGGCCGTGCCGGGGAAAAGCGTTGGCATTTCGGCCGCGCGACCATTTAGTCCGAGATAGTTCAAGGTGATTAACTCGACTGCCAAGTTGACGGCGTTTGCAGCGGGGCTCGATGACGCCATGACACTGCCATCGGTTGTGAACCAACCGAGCTGCTGCTTGTCGGCACCTAGTAAAGGCGGTCGGCCATTCGGGCTGTAGACCAAAAAGAACGTCGCTGCCGTGGATTGGTTGTCGCCTTGCCAACTCAACTTGCCGCGACCGGCGGCGGAATTGTCGATGGTCATGTTGGAATTCAAACTGCCATCGCTAAAAACTTGCAGCATTAGAGGGTGACCCACGCGTGCGGCGTATTCAAGGCAGGCACCGATGCACACGCCGGCGTTGAAGTTGCGCGTTTCGCCGTCGGATCGATTGCCGGAGTGATAGTCGAAGCCACCCATTTGAATGGTGGCCGCGCCGCCGAAACCGTTGACGATCAACTTCATGATGGCGGCCGTCTTCATGAAATCGCCCTGTGTAATTTCGGTCGCTGAAAAAATACTGTTGGCCGCGCCCGTGATATTGACGTCTTGTAGCGGATCAAGATCCTTCGGACCGCTTAACACTTCAGCCGTATTTGCCGGCCTCGCGTAACTGCATTGCACCTGCTGTTTCGCGAGACCTTCCGGACTCAAAGTAGCGGGAGGTGTAACAGTAGTGGATAAGCCTGTACTTACTGTAGGCAACGCTAATTTCAACAGGCTAACACGTTCGATAAATTCGACTGTTGACACCATATCGGCCTTTGCCGTGGGGCCTGTGAAAAGGCTCGTGCCGCTGCCGCCAGGCGCCAAGCCAACCAAATCGCTCGGCTGGCTGATCTTGGTCGGCGCAATTGACGCATCGATCATTGACATCAGCGCTACCGAGTTACCGCCCGAGGGTGAGTTTGACGTACCGGCAAGCGTGAGCAACGAACCCTTGGTGCCGGTCTTCGCAATCGCATACAAGGGGCTCCACACATTATTGGCAGTATCGTTTTGCGACAGTGCGGGAATCACGACGCCGTTAACATTGGCGAGCGTGGCTGCGGACATTCGCGTTTTCATACCGCGCATGATCGCGCTATCGCTGTGAAACAAGAGTCCGGCGCTGGCGTCGATGAAAGTGCCGGGGGCTGAGCTGATCGGCGCCATGTTTCCAGGCAATCCCAGCTTTCCGTAGCCGGCGGTCGATAAAAAGTCCGTCTGTCCGCCCGGCCCGCCGACCATGACCTCCGATCCAACCAGATTCGCGCCACCGGAGAGATCGAAAGAAATGAAAGGCACTCCGGAGCCGCTACTAATTTTGCATGGCCCCTTTAGTTGGTTGATATCGTTAGACAGCGCGTTGGCAACGCGAGGATTCGCGAGCATCCACGCGACGATCGACGGGACGAACGCCATCGCGCCGCCGGAAATAAATCCCTGCGAGAGAAATTCGCGGCGCGTGCGCGGCTTCGGATGATCCGGATGACGCAGCGGCTCATGAAGACCGTGAGCGCGCGGAAGGGGTTTGCGAATAATCATGGTTGCTTTCCCAATCTTGTGACTTGCAATGACGATTTCGATGAAACGATAAATAGCGACCGAGGCTATTGGATGAGCATGTTGGCGCTAGCCAGTCCCGTTGCGCAAACCGCGGTCACAACGGTTGCAACACGAGCTCCAGTGCATGGAGCGCTCTGGCACAATCCGAGCGCTGCTTTACTCAGGTCCGTATTGGCGATCAGGCTATACAGCAGTCCGTGCATCGACGCTGCGTCGACCGCCGCTGGATCGGGTTGTGTGCTCACACCGGAGTTCGAAACATGGTTGACCACGGCATTGATGACCAGATCGCGTCCCGGTTGCGTCGACACGTCAAAGCTGGAAGTACCGAAGAAGGCGTTACTCAGCGTGGACGAATTTACGAGTTCGCTGCAATACGCGATGGCAAGTTGGCTTACCGCGGATTGATGCGAATCCAAGAACCCGTCAAGTTGCGGCGTGGCAGGCAACGATTGCTTCACGTTTTTGTAAGTCGCAACGATATTCGCATTGTTGATGTCGACACCCGTGATCTTCGCCATCGTGGCATTGATCGCATCGAAGGTACGCACGCCGATGTCCACGGGCTGCGTTGTCGGATCGACGGGCGTTGCCGGCGTCGGCGCAGATGGTTCGGTATGAACATGCGTCTGTGTGCCGAGTTGATCGAATGTCAGGAAGAACTCGTCCGAGGTCGGGCCTTTTTGAAGTCCGATGATCGTTCCGACTTTCGAGATGCTCTCACCGCCAACGCTGCTGTATAGAGCATCGGTCAACACCGTATCCACGTTGCTGTAGGCTTGACCGACCGTAGCTTCTGCGCCGTTGATACCGATACGCATGCCTTTGAGCACCAAATCACCGGGCTTGGCGTTCGGATCCAAGCTGATGAACTTGGGATCCTTGAACAGATACGAGTAACTGTCGTACTGAGAGACCTCGAACATGATGTAGCTCTGCGGAACACTGATCAGATTGCTCACGCTGAACAACAGGAAGTATCGCTCGCCCACACCGGCGGCGAAATTCTGCTGAATCTGCGGCAACGTCAAGGCGCGATTGTGAATCGCTACAAACTTGATCTGACCGAGCCACGGTTTATCGCCGCTCACTTCATTGCCAAGCACAAATGCAAAGGTGTCGTCCCATCCGGCCAAGGGGCTACCCGATGCATCGGCAGTGCCGGTGAACGCGCCGTTGACATAGATACGTCGTCCCCCAACCGGATCGTAAGTCACGACCACGTGCTGGAGAGAGGCTTGCAAGACTTTGGCGGCGTCGGGCGTCGACAGCGCAGGCGCGCCATTGGCATTCGACGCAGCCGTATGATTGAAGAAGTCGTAGTTGTAAACGGTCTGACCCAATTCGAAATTGCGTGTCGTGACGCCACCGGAATAACTCACGATACGAGCCTCGGTTTGTGTCACGTTTGCCGGGGCAATCCATGCCTCGATCGAATACTCGCCGGTCGAACCGACTAAATCGGAAAGTTTCTTACTAGCTGACGTAAGACCCTGCGCTTTACCGCCGGCCATCTGAATGCCCCAACCGCCGACCCAGGTGTAAGTGCCCTTCGCGGTCGCTGATAAATTAAGATCAAGCGCCGGTTGTACGCCGCTGGTGTCGTAAGCGACTGAGCCGGTGCCGGTTTTAAATTCGTACACGGCGATGGCATTGTTGTCGTAGCGCGTGCCGCCGCTTGCAACCGTGCCGTCGTACATTGCCAGCGCTTTGCTGAGCACCAAAGTCGAATCAATTGGTGTTGCTGTGATATTGGCATCCGCTATCATTTTTTTGATCGCGTCTTCCATTGCCTGAGCGCTTGCCGCGCAGTCCACTGCTCCGCCATTTGGCGCCCAGCAATTGTGGAATTCGTTTCGCAGACGCAACACGAACCGAGATTGCGAAGGATCGTCGAGATTAATCTTCGTTTGTGCCGCTGCATACGCAGTATCAAGCGCGTTCTGAATGTCGGCGGCCGTTGCGCCCGTGCTCGGCGGCATTGATGCGAAATAGGGCTGCTGAGGAGTCGCTGACGACGCCTGGTGACAACGTGAACAGAACTTCGACAGAATGGGAGTGTAGACGTCACTGTTGAATGCTTGCTCTACCGTCGATGAGGTTGGTGATGTCGAAGGAGGAAAGCTCAGACTGGCCCCTGCATCTTTCACTGTCGGCGCAATCAATTGAATCTGCTTACCCGCGCCGCCCTGTGTCACGCTCGCCCAATCGCTGATCCACTTAGTGAGCGTGTCACCGCAGGCGTTGTTGTCGGCCAACCAACAGTGATGACCGCCGCGCACTTTCGCCACCATTCGTGATAGTCCGGGATTCGCCAAGTCCACCACGGTGTTGGCTTCTTGATAAGCGAGATTGATGTCATCGGCGCGCACGAAGCGCGGCGTTTGCGTTGGCTTGTGACAGGCGCCGCATCGATCGTCGCCCTGCAAATTGTCCCAAACGCTTATTTTGAAGGCCTGAATATCGGCAGTTGCCGGCGACGGACCATTGTAGGCGGCCGCGGCGACGGGACCCGCCGTTGACGGATTCACCGTCGTTGGTGCACCACCGCCGCAAGCGGACAACGCCAGCAGCGCTGTAAGCGCGACAGCCGCAAGTTTGTTCGAGACAAATGAGGTAACGCGCATCATGAACTAGTTCCCCATGCAAGCCGCTGCAGTCTCGGCGAATACTCGCTTGAGACTGTAGTTGTTGGATTTGAAATCACTGACGATTGTTGTGACAGTGGACCGATCTGCTGCATTGCTAGGCGATCGCAGACAAACTTGACGAAAGACTTTTTCCACTTGGCACTGAGCGAATGCATCGCTATTCGCAAGTTCGGCGCCCAAGGATTTCGCGCCGGCACCGCTTCCGGATAACAGTTGCGACCAGCCAAGATTGGAGTTCGGTCCCGCTCGCCAACGGTTGTCCCAATGATCGTCGGGCGTCACGTAGCCCGGCTTGAAGTTATCGGAGTTGATCAGATATTTCGGCTGCACTTGGCCGGGCGTGTATTGCAACGTGCCGCTGGTGGCGTCGAAGTTGTAATACGCAAACGCTTGCGCCATCGGATCCATACCGCTGTGACAGCCGACACAACTGTTTAGGAAAATCCTGCTGTCGCCGCCGGGGCTGCGACTGACGTCTTGTCGAATGCGATCCGCGGCGCGAGTCGTGTCTTGAACTTGTTCCATGTCGTGACACAAATGATTCAGCATCGTGAAGCGAAACATCGCGCGATTGGTGCCGGCGACAAAGAATGCCGCGGCACCGGCGCGCGTTGTCATCACGCCTGCGGTTGCCGCCGCAGGAATGCCGGTTAGCGAGGACTGCGTCGTCCTGACCAAGGCGGTACGTAGATCGACGTTCTTGTCGTCGAGAAATTGATAGTGATCGTTGTTGGCGGGGCTGTATGCGGGCGCTCCGCTGGACGGCGCGGTATACAGGATATCGTCCGACAACATCGTATTAAATGGTACGTCTTCGCGCACCATACCGATGACCGTGGCGGTGTAATCATTGAGCGGCACAAACACTTGTTGATCGCGATTGGTCCAGGGTGCCGCAAAATCCTTCAGCATGTACGTGTAAAACGGACTGGACTCGGTCCGCGTTGGATCAATGGCATACAATGCAGCTTGAACCGGTCCGTTCGTATGATCGTTATTGATCATTGTTTCCATAGCATCGAGCGTAGCGTTCGTCGGCGGCGTGCCGACCAGTCGATCGTGAATTCGCTTCGCCTGATTGCGTTCTGTCTGTCCGGCCAGCGCAGTGCTTTGTCCAAACGCGAGCGCCAAACTGAGCGTCAGCGTTATCGCGCTAGCCAAGCGATTGGGTCGACGACTAGCTCGCATACGTGTGCCGTGCAATTTCTTTAGTTTCATAGCCTGCCAACTCTTGATAAGTCGTCAACAAAAAGTGTTCGTGCGCAATCGCCCAACCTCAACTTGCGGCGCAATATACGCACTCGCCGCAGGCTTCCGTAACTGTCTCAATGGTCAGACGTCGGCATGCGCAGACAGCTATCGAAAAAGCGCGCGCGCATATAATCTTGCGATACGTTGGAGGGCGTGTCTTTACGACCTCACTAGTGAATTGGGTCACAGTTACCAGCGCTTTTTTGGTAACGATGCGATTTTGACGACGGCATAGGAAAGCCGATTGGCGAGCCGACATCTGTGAAGTTGTTAACGGACTGTCGAATATGTCGCGAATCAGTATGTCGTGTCGCGGATTATGTATTGGCGAAAATGCCGATTAGCACGATTAGCCACCAATAATCCCGGATAGCCGCCATTAGCGAAGTCGCCAAGTAAACGAGCCTGTTTCTCCGAGCATATTTCCTCATGACGACCAGCATGGCAAAAATCGAAGTCTCGAACGCAGTAAGTATCCGCATGCACGTCATGCGTGGCGTATTGCTCAGCGCCATCGCAATACTCGCGGCCGCGTGCGGCAGCGGCGATCCAGGCGCAGACAAAGTAACGCTCGGCACGGGTCAAGGTCAGGCGGCAGATCCGGTCACTGTCGATTTCCCGATTTTTTACGTTAAACGCCCGCTGCCACCCGTAACGCCGCAGACCCAACCGAGCAACGTGCTTCGAAATCAAGTGTTCGATGCGGGCGCCGATTTGTACATGCGGGCCAGCGCATCGCCGAGCGCCGCGGAAACGAATCTCACCGGCAGCACGACCAACAGTCTGGGCGATGTACGCGATGTCGATGTTTCGTTCGACGGCAAGAAAGTTGTCTTTGCCATGCGCTCACCCAAGAAAGCCAACACGCAGGACAAGAAGCAACCCGGCTGGAGCATCTGGGAATACGACATTCCGAGCAGTGTTTTGCGCGCGCTTACCGACAATCCGGCAAGCAACGTCACACCGGCCTTTAACGATCGCTTTCCGCACTACTTGCCCGACGGTCGCATTGTTTTCTCATCGACGCGGCAAAGACAATCGCGCGCGATATTGCTCGACGAAGGCAAGACCGGCTTTTCCGCCCAGGACGAAAACAATCAAGAGCACGCCTACGTGTTACATGTGATGGACAAAGACGGCGGTAACATCCGGCAGATCTCATTCAATCAAAGCCACGATCTGGATTCGGCCGTGTTGCCGAGTGGTCAAATCGTATTCAGTCGTTGGGACGGCGCCGGCGCAACCGATCATGTCGATCTGTATCGCATCAATCCAGATGGATCGGGTTTGGAATTGTTGTACGGCAAACAAGATGCATCGCATGCGATCGGCGCAACTCGACCGCCGGTTCCGCCGGCAACGCTGAACAATAACAATGTCGTTCAATTCACTTCGCCCCGCCCATTGCTGAACGGACAGATACTTACGTTGGTTCGTCCGTTCTCGGGTGCAGGCATCGACGACGCAAGCGATATCATTCAGATCGATGCGAACAATTACGTCGAGAACACGCAACCCACGTTGCCCAATGTTGGCGTGATGACGGGGCCGGCGTTTAACCGCGTTCCATCGACCGTCGTTTACACCGATCCGGGCTATTCGCCCGGCGGTCGCTATCGCTCGGCGTTTCCGCTGCCGGACGGATCGAATCGATTGTTGGTCAGTTGGACTCTGTGTCGTCTACTCAATACCGATGGCACGCGTATTCCATGCACCGATCAAAATCTCGCCATTACTCCGGCGTTGTTACCTGCGCCGCCGCTGTTCGCTGTCTACATTTACGATCTAACGCAAGGCACGCAGTTGCCCATCGTCCTGCCGCAAGAAGATTTTATTTACGACAATGTCGTGGCGGGCGCATCGCGCGCATTACCGCCGGTGATTTTGGATCGTGTCGGCGGCGCCGATTATCCCGCTTCGCTCGACGCTCAAGCCGTGGGCGTGATCGATATCAAGAGCGTCTACGACGTGGATGGCGTCGATACCGCGCCGGGCGGCATTCTTGCGGTACGCAATCCAAAAACAGCGACAGCGGCGCAACGTCCAGCGCGTTTCTTGCGCATAGAAAAAGCGGTGTCGCTCCCGGATAAAGACACCCGCGATATAAAGAACACTTCGTTCGGACCGACCGGCCGATTCATGCGTGAAATTATCGGTTATGCGCCCATCGAGCCCGACGGTTCCGTGCGCGTGAAAGTCCCGGCCAACGTGGCGATTCAATTGACCGTTGTAGATACCAACGCGCGTCGCATCAGTCCATTGCATCGCAATTGGCTGCAAGTTCAAGCAGGCGAACTGCTTACTTGCAACGGCTGTCACGCGGCAACATCGCCGCCACCGCCCGCACTGCCGAAATCGCACGGGCGCTCGAATTTATTTGCTTCGGTTAATCCCGGCGCGCCAGCGAATGGACTGTTCGCGAATACCGATTCGACGCTGCAAGGCAATCCCGGCGAGACGATGGCGCAAACGCGCGCGAATTGGATGTGCAAACTCGCGAACGGCATGTCCGCTTGCAATCCTAGCGTCGACGTGATCTTCGACGATCTGTGGACCGACCCCACCGCTGCAGGACATGCAAAGGATACGAGCGTCGACTACTGCTATTCGGCAGCGTTGACGGATGTTTTGAGCAGCGCCGCCGACACCACGATCAAGCACACGTGTTTGACCAAGCTCAATACGTTGGCACCGGCGCCTAACAGTTGCGAAACCAATTGGTCCAGCATTTGCCGCATCGTTATTAACTATATCGATCACCTACAACCGCTTTGGGATGTCGATCGCATTCCGGCGGGAAGTACCACCGTCAATGACAAGTGCACGGGCTGCCACTCACCAACCGACGCCGCTGGAAAACCGCGCGTACCGGCGGGACAGCTCGATATGAGTAACACCGCTTCCGATGCTCAACCGGATCACTTCACCTCCTACGAAAAGCTGTTGAACAACCATAATGCTCAGGAACTAAATGCTACTATGACAGCGCTGCAAGACGTGTGCTTGCAGAAAGATCCGCAAACGGGCGTGTGTATACAGTTCCAAGTCGTAAGCGGTTCGATGGCGGCATTGAACGCACGCGGTTCGCGCTTTTTCACGGCGGTGAACGCGGCGAGTCATGCAGGATTCCTGACAACGGCAGAACAACGGTTGATATCCGAGTGGCTCGACATCGGCGCGCAGTACTACAACAATCCGTTTCTCGCTCCCGTAAATTGAAGGTGCGCGATGGGTGGGTCGTCGGCGTCGGCGTGTGCTTACTTCAGGCCATCGCGGCGAATCCGGCGCATGCCGACGGATTCCTGTCGCATCTCAATCCCAAGAACTGGTTCGAGAAGAGTTCACTCCGTCAAGTCGTGGTGGCCGATCCCTATTTGGAAATGCATACCGGTCCTGGCGTCGGCTATCCGGTGTTCAACGTCGCCGGTCGCGACGAAAAGATTGAAATTCTGAAACGCCGCACCGATTGGTTCTACGTGCGCACCGAACGACAGATTGAAGGTTGGGTGCCGCGCGACCAAATACTTGCGACATTGGAATTGAACGGCGAACCGATCGATATTCATGAACCGACGCGCCAAGATTTCACCACGCGGCGTTGGGAAGGCGGCGCATTCGCTGGCCGTTTCGGCGGCGCGAGTTTGATTTCGATATTCGGCGGATTCGGCCTGAGCGAACACCTGACCTCTGAAGTCACGATCTCCAATGCCATCGGCAATGTTTCCGATAATGTGTTGCTTACCGTCGGCCTCAACCATACTTTTGCGCCGGAATGGTGGGTTAGCCCGTATGTCGGATTGGGTACCGGCATCATCAAAACATCGCCGCGATCGACTTTGGTTCGCGCACTCGACCGCACCGATCAAATGGGCTACGTTGCCGCCGGCGCGCGCGGTTATATTGCGCGGCGCTTTTTATGGCGATTCGAGTATCGCGAAAACGTCGTGTTCACCAGTCGTAACGAAAACGAGGAAATAAGAGAATGGAAACTAGGGCTCGCGTTCTTCTTTTAGTTCCAATTCTCGCTCTCAGCTTAAGCGGCTGCGGCACGATCCGCGGTTGGTTCGGCGGCAAGCACGAACCGCCGCCGCTCGGCTCGGAAACGGAACAGACGGTGCCGCAATCGGCGGACGAACCCGTGATCGACCCGCAGGTCACGCGACGGAAAATCAAAGTGCCCGCCATAAAAAATGAAGATTTCGAGATCGGCGCGTACGTCGGGATTCTCAGCATCGAGGACTTCGGCACGGGCGCTGTGTACGGCGGCCGATTCGCGTATCACATCACCGAAGATTTCTTTTTGGACGTGACGCTCGGTCAAGGCAAGGGCGGCACAACCAGCTACGAGAACTTAGCGGGCGGGCCGAAGCTGCTCACGGACGCCGAACGAAAATATACTTATTACGCGCTCAACGCCGGATGGGATGCGTTGCCGGGTGAAATCTTCGTCGGCAAAGGTCATGCGTACAACAGCGCCTTATATCTTACCGTCGGCATGGGCGGCACCAAATTCGCCGGCGACAATCGCTTTACGGCAAATGCGGGCGTCGGCTATCGCGTCCTCTTTAACCGCTTTATCGCGGCACATTTCGACTTTCGCGACTATCTGTTCGACATAGATTTGCTAGGTCAGAAAAAGGTCGCGCATAACCTTGAAGGAAGTCTCGGTTTGACGGTGTTCTTCTGAGCGAGGATGGCGGTCGTCTTCCCTCAGTACCTATCGAGAGGTGTCAGCGCTATGCGACAGTTCAACGTTCTAAATATCGTGCGTACCTTGCTCTTGCTGGGCATCGCATCGCTGGCACTGGCCGGCAGCTCCGCTGCGCCGGATTTCAATCTGCCGTTGCGCAGCGGCGGCGCCATGTCACTCGCTAAACTCAAAGGCCAGGTTGTGATGATCAATTTCTGGGCATCGTATTGCGGCCCATGTCGTCAAGAGATGCCGTTGCTCGATCAAATCGCGAAGCGGTATAAGCCGTTAGGCTTCACCCTCTTGGGCGTCAACGTCGATGAGGACGTTAAAGACGCCGAGGCGTGGCTCGCAAAGGCAAAGATGTCGCCGAGTTTTCCGATCTTGCTCGATCAAAAACACGTGGTGCGCAATCAATATGCGCAGTATGGCGAAGTCATGCCGATGAGCGTGTTCATTGACCGCAAAGGCAATATTCGCGATGTGCATCGCGGCTACAAACCCGGCGACGAAAACTCGTACCTCGACCAGATTCGCATGCTACTGAAGGAGTGATCCAAATGAGACGAATTAGAGCGTGGACTGTAGACTGTACGTCAGAGGCCGATGTGCACGAATCGCGAAGCGTTTTTGTTGCAACCTACAGCCTACAGCCTACGGTCACGGCGGCGGTGCTAATCGTCGCGTTGCTACTCTCCGGCTGTTCCAACATCGAGCCTTGGGTAAAGCCGTACGACCGCGCTGCGCTCGCCGATCCGATCATGGCGGGATCGCGCGCACCGGTGGCCGATGAATATTTCCAGCACGTGAACGAAGTGCGCGAAGGTGCGCGCGGTGGAACGGGCAGCGCGGGCGGCGGATGCGGTTGTAATTAATTTTGACGATGAACATTCTTCGCGGTCACTGCTCGCTTCTCGTTGTCAGCCTGGCGCTCTCGTTGGGTTGCTTGCTGTCATCGGTGCACGCCGGCGTGTTACCGGAAGATCGCGCCGATCTGATGTATCACAGCTACGACGGCGGTAACGTGAAGGTCGATGGTCCTTCGTTGCTGGTGCGGAAAAAAATCGGCGAAAAGGTCTCCATAGCAGGCAACTACTACGTGGACATGGTGACCAGCGCGTCCATCGACGTCCAAGTATCCGGCGCGAGCGAATACAAGGAAAAGCGCACGCAAGGCAGCTTGTCCGCGGACTATTTGCGCGGCAAAACCACTTACAACCTCAGTTACATCAACAGCAAAGAAGGCGACTACTTGGCCCGAACCGCGACCGTCGGCATTAGTGAGGATATGTTCGGCGACCTCACGACAGTGAGCCTCGGTTACACGCGCGCCAAAGACAAAGTCGGCAAAAACGTTAAAACCGACGGCGTGCTGGGGCCGGATCCAAATTTCGTCAAAAAAGATGCGGACCATCGAAGCTATCGCGTCGGCGTTTCGCAGATTCTCACCAAGCATCTGATCATGGGCTTGAATTACGAATCGCAAACGAACGAGGGATTTCTGCGCAACCCCTATCGCAGTATCCGTTATCTATCGCTGACCGGGCTCGAACAGTCCGCTGAAGAAATTTATCCCAGCACACGCACCACCAATGCGATTGCCATCGATGGACGCTACTACCTGCCCTATCGCGCCGCCATCAATGGATCGTATCGATACTTCACCGACACCTGGGGCATCGCCGCCCACACGGCCGAACTCGGCTATATACATCCTTGGCGCGACTGGACGTTCGAAGGATCGTATCGCTATCACCGACAAAGACACGCCGACTTTTACGGCGATTTGTTTCCGCAGCCGAACTACCAAAACTTTATGGCTCGCGATCGCAATTTATCCACGATGAGCGATCAGACCGCCCATGTCGGCGTGAGCTACGATCTCACGCACATCGAGCAGTGGACAAGATCGTGGCTAAACAAGGGTTCGCTAAACTTGTACTTCGATCGCATCGCTTTCAAGTACGAGGATTTTCGCGATGCGCGGCTGAGTAAATTGCAGTTCACCTCCGATCCGACCGCAGTCGGCGCCGAACCGATGTATCACGAGAACGCCAACGTGATTCGGTTTTTTATCTCCGCGTGGTTCTAACTCGGCTTATTTCCGTTGGTACGCTCGCGTTGAGCGCTATTGGCGCGCACGCCGATCCGTTTCAAAGCGCCGACTACAACCCGCTACTCGGCGGTCTCACGCTCATCGCGCCTGCGCGATTGCTGACCAACAATCAAACATCGTTGCAGCTTGCGCTGAACTGGAGTAGCACTGCGGCGATTCAACAGTCCGCAAACGAAGCGCTGATTGTCGATGCCGAAATCCACGAATGGCGCTTTAGTATCGATCGCGCCTTCGGCAATCGTTTTCAAGCGCGCATTCAACTCCCTTATCGAACGATCAATGGCGGATCGCTCGATAGCCTTATCGAGCATTGGCACAGTTTCTTCGGACTACCGCGAGGCGATCGACCCGCCTTGCCGCGAAATCAAGTACGAATCGACTATATTCGCAACGGCGCGAATCGTTTGCTTATCCGAGATGCAAGTCGCTCCGGTATGGGCGACATCTCGATCGATATGGGATATCGACTGCAAGCCGAACCGAATCGCGCGACCAGCTTGTGGTCGAGCATTACCCTACCGACGGGAGATGCCGATAGCTTAATGGGGAACGGAGCCTTGACCGGCACACTTGCAGTTGCCCACACACGATCATTCGAACGCATCGAACTTTTCGGTCACGGCGCTGTGACGTTTCGCAGCCGCGGCGGACCGCTAAGCGAGCAGCAAAAGTCGGTTGTCTGGCAAGCGATGATTGGAAGCGACTATCGTGCAACCGATCGCTTCACCGTCAGAGCGCAACTCGACGGACATGGCGCGACTTTTAGCAATACCGGACTCGCCATGATGAACGCCGCTTACATACTCACTTTCGGCGGCGAGTATGCTTTGCGCAATCGATGGCGTGCGCAGTTTGGCGTTTCAGAAGATATCAAGGTCGAAGCGTCACCGGATGTCACGTTCGCGATGAGCGTAGCGAAACGCTTGAAATAATGAATGATGAGTCGCTGACGAGATTTTTCGCCTTACGGTTTACGCGGCTTCGGTATCTGCTGGGTAATGCAATGGATGCTGCCGCCGCCCAACAAAATCTCGCGCGCTTCGACACCGATTACGCGGCGCTTTGG
>JAYTQU010000247.1:0-13786 GCA_043746555.1 Pseudomonadota bacterium
CCTGAAAAATACTCACGTACTGCCGTGTACGCTGCGTTTTTTCAGGCCGTTGCGCCTTGCCCCGCATCGCTTGATCCCAACCTGACAAAGTAGAATTAATTTCGTCGCCGCAAGGCCACTTTTAAGTCGTCATGAAACTCGACCGGACCGCCCGCAAATAAAACGGAAACTATGGCTGAAATCGCGCGCGAATTACTCCACGTAAACCTCGAAGACGAAATGCGGAAGTCGTACCTCGATTACGCCATGAGCGTAATCGTGGGACGAGCGCTGCCCGACGTGCGGGATGGTTTGAAGCCGGTCCACCGCCGCGTTTTGTACGCGATGCGCGTCCTCGGCAACGACTGGAACAAGGCTTACAAAAAATCCGCGCGCGTCGTCGGCGACGTGATCGGTAAATACCATCCCCATGGCGATACGGCCGTTTACGACACCATGGTGCGAATGGCGCAGCCGTTTTCGATGCGCTACATGCTGATCGACGGCCAAGGTAACTTCGGTTCTGTAGACGGCGATTCCCCCGCCGCGATGCGCTATACGGAAGTGCGCATGTCCAAGCTTGCGCACGAGCTACTGGCGGATATCGATAAGGAAACGGTCGACTTCGGCGCCAACTACGACGAATCTGAAACCGAACCGTTGGTGCTGCCGGCGCGCTTTCCGAATTTGCTCGTCAATGGTCAAACCGGTATCGCGGTCGGCATGGCGACCAATATTCCGCCGCACAATCTGTGCGAAGTGATCGACGCCTGCATTGCATTGATCGACAACCCCGAAACGACGATTCAACAACTTCTACAGATCATCCCGGGCCCAGACTTTCCGACGGCCGGCATCATCAATGGCGCGCAAGAAATTGCGCAGGCCTATGTAACCGGTCGCGGTCGCGTGTACGTGCGCGCGCGCACCAACATCGAAGAAGACGATAAGGGTCGACAAACCATTGTCGTGACCGAACTGCCTTATCAGGTGAATAAGGCGCGACTCATCGAACGCATTGCCGAATTGGTGCGCGAAAAAATTATCGAAGGCATCTCGCCCGATGGCTTACGCGACGAATCCGACAAGGACGGTATGCGGATCGTCATGGAATTGAAGCGCGGCGAATTAGCCGACGTGATTTTGAACAACTTGTTCAAACACACGCCAATGCAATCCGTGTTTGGCATCAACATGGTGGCATTGCAGGAAGGTCAGCCCAAGCTCCTTGGTCTTAAGGAGATGCTCGACGCATTCCTGCGGCATCGTCGTGAAGTGGTCACGCGGCGCACGATATTCGATATTCGCAAGGCTCGCGAACGCGCCCATATTTTGGAAGGCTTGACGGTTGCGCTCGCGAACATCGACGATGTCATCGCGACGATCAAAGCGTCGCCGACCGGCGCCGAAGCGAAAGTGGCGTTGATGAGCCGATTATGGACGTCGGGAAGCGTGCCGGAATTATTGGCGCGCGCCGGCGCAATCTCCGCGCGCGTTGAAAAGTTGTCTGTCGAGTTCGGTATCGTTGCAGGCGGCTATCGTCTCTCCGACGAGCAGGCGCAAGCGATTTTGGACATGCGCCTGCAGCGCTTGACCGGATTGGAACAAGACAAGATTACCAACGAGTACAAAGAGCTCCTCGCGCAGATTCAAGACCTCGGCGACATTCTTGCCCGCCCGGAGCGTTTGCTTGCAGTCATTCGCGCTGAGCTGCTTGAAATTAAAGAGACCTACGGCGATAAACGTCGCACTGAAATCAACGTCGATTACACCGATCTCACCATTGAAGATCTAATCGAACCGCAGGACGTGGTGGTCACGCTCTCGCACAGCGGTTACGCAAAATCGCAGCCGGTCACCGACTATCAGGCGCAGCGCCGTGGGGGTCGCGGCAAAGCAGCGACAGCGATGAAGGACGAAGACTTCGTCGATAAGTTATTCGTCGCGCATTCTCACGACACGTTGCTATGTTTCTCGAGCACCGGCAAACTCTATTGGCTAAAAGTTTACAAAGTGCCGTTGGCGAGTCGCGGTTCGCGCGGCAAGCCCATTGTCAATTTGTTGCCGCTTGCAGACGGCGAGCGCATCAATGCGCTGTTGCCGATTCACGAATTCGAAGCCGAGAAGTTTGTGTTCTTCGCCACTGCGCACGGAACGGTAAAGAAAACGTCGCTTGAAGCATTCTCGCGCCCGCGCACGGCGGGCATCATCGCCATCGACCTGGAACAAGGCGATCGGTTGGTCGGCGTCGAACTCACCGATGGCAAGAAGCATATCGTGCTGTGTTCCAGCGGCGGTAAAGCCATCCGCTTTCACGAAGACGATGTACGCGCGATGGGCCGCAACGCCGGTGGCGTGCGCGGTATTCGCGTGAACGAAGAAGGCGAAGGCGAAGGCGAGGCGGCAGACGAAGTCATTTCGCTGATGGTCGTTAGCGCCGAAGGCGACGACGGATTAATATTGGCCGCCTCCGAACAAGGTTACGGAAAACTCACGTCGATTGCGGAATTCCCGCAGCACGGTCGCGGCGGTCAGGGCGTCATTGCATTGCAAACCACCGAGCGCAACGGGCGCATGGTCGGCGCGTTGCGCGTGGCGACGGACGATGAAATCATGTTGATCAGTTCCAACGGCACACTGGTGCGCACGCCGGTGAGCGATGTCTCCGTTCAAGGACGCAACACGCAAGGCGTGCGTCTGATTCGCCTCGACGAAGGCGATCGATTGGTTGGCTTAGAGCGAATTGTGAGCGACGGCGGGGAAGAAGAAAGTGACCAATAAGGGATTAGATTGTCATTTTCACGCTCATCGGATTGCACCCATTACTTTCACAAAGGTTGAAGAATGAAACGCGCATTTAATTTTAGTCCCGGTCCGGCGATGTTACCGGAAGCAGTACTTAAGCAAGCACAAAAGGAAATGCTCGATTGGCGCGGCACGGGCATGTCGGTGATGGAGATGAGCCATCGCGGTAAGGAGTTCATTTCGATTCACGCGCAAGCCGAAAAAGATGTGCGCGAGTTGCTGAGTGTACCGGCGAACTACAAAGTTCTGTTCATGCAAGGCGGCGCCATCGGCGAAAATGCGATCGTACCGATGAACTTGCTTCGCGGCCACAAGAGCATCGACTTCATCAACACCGGCGAATGGTCCAAGAAGTCGATTAAGGAAGCGAAAAAATATGCCGCGGTGAATATTGCAGCTAGCGACGAAGCGAATAATTTCACACGCATTCCCGAACGCGCAATGTGGAAACTCGATCCAAACGCCGCTTACGTTCACATCTGCTCGAACGAAACGATTGGCGGCGTGCAGTATCATTTTACGCCCGATACCGGCAGTGTCCCGTTGGTCGCCGATATGTCGTCCGATATTTTGTCGCGACCGATTGACGTCGCTAAGTACGGTCTAATTTATGGCGGCGCGCAAAAGAATATGGGGCCGGCGGGCGTCACGCTCTTGATCGTACGAGAAGATCTGATGGGGCAAGCATTACCGGTCACGCCGTCGGCGTTCGACTACAAGCAACAAGCTGAAAACGATTCGATGTACAACACGCCGCCGACGTACGCAATCTACATTGCAGGGCTCGTATTTCAGTGGCTTAAGAAGCAAGGCGGGCTAACGGCCATGGACGTGCATAATCGCAAGAAAGCGGCGTTGATTTACAATTATCTAGACACGACTAAATTTTATTCGAATCCAGTCGCTCGTAACGATCGTTCGTTAATGAACGTGCCGTTCAAGCTGCCGGACGAAGCACTGGATGAGGCGTTCTTAAAAGGCGCGCAAGCGCTCGACATGTTGCAGCTCAAAGGTCACCGATCCGTCGGCGGAATGCGCGCCAGCATTTACAACGCTATGCCGATCGCGGGCGTGGAAGCGCTCGTGGCCTACATGAAAGAGTTCGAGCGGAAAAACGGTTGAGTTGAAATGTCCTACAAAATTCTCACGCTGAATAACATTTCGATTCGCGGTCTCGAACGCCTGCCGCGGGATCGCTATGAGGTCGCCTCCGAAATCGGTCATCCCGATGCCATCATGGTGCGCTCGGCCGACATGCATAAGATGGACATTACTTCCAGCGTGAAAGCAGTGGGCCGAGCAGGTGCGGGCACGAACAATGTGCCTGTCGCCGCGTTGAGCAAGCGCGGTGTACCGGTGTTTAACGCACCTGGGGCTAACGCCAACGCAGTGAAAGAACTGGTGATCGCAAGTTTGTTTCTGGCATCACGAAACATTTGCCAAGCCTGGGCTTACACGCGCGAATTGCAAGGCAGCGATCACGAAGTGGAAGAAGCCGTCGAGAAGGGCAAGAAGAAATTCGTTGGTTTCGAACTTCCCGGTCGAACGCTCGGCGTGATCGGCTTGGGCGCCATCGGTGTCGAAGTCGCGAACGCCGCGCATGGGCTGGGCATGAGAGTTCTCGGCTTCGATCCGCAAATCACCGTGCAGCGTGCGTGGCAATTGTCCTCCGGTGTCGAGCAGGCACTATCGCTAGACGATTTGTTCGCGCGCAGCGACATGATCACCGTGCATGTGCCGCTCGTCGATGCGACGCGTAACTTAGTCAACGCCGCGCGATTGAAACTATTGCGTCTAGGCGGTTCCATTTTGAATTTCTCGCGCGCCGGCATCGTCGAAGATGCAGCGCTCATCGAAGCGTTGGACAGCGGCAAGGTCGCGAGCTACATCTGCGATTTTCCCACCAACACCAACAAAGCACACCCGAAAATTATCGCGCTACCGCACTTGGGCGCCTCAACCGAGGAAGCTGAGGAAAACTGCGCCATCATGGTGGCCGACACGCTGCGCGATTTTCTAGAAAACGGCAACATCAAGAACTCGGTGAATTTTCCGGAGGCAATCATGCCGCGCACACCCGGCACCGGTCGCCTGGTGATTGCCAACGAAAATGTTCCTAATATGGTCGGGCAGATTTCATCGACATTGGCGGACGCCAAGTTGAATATCGCCGACTTGCTAAATAAGTCGCGCGGCGACTTGGCCTACACTTTGGTCGACATCGACGGCCCCATTGCAGAAACCATCTCAACCAAAATTCGCGCGGTGCCGGGCGTATTGTCGGTTCGAGTTGTTTGAGAGATCGTCGTGACGCGTAGGCTCTCCGGCAAAGTCGCAGGCAAAGTCGCAGGTAAAGCGCCTAGACCATTCGCAGGAAAGACCCGGCGAATCGGCAAGGATATCAATTCAATCCGGCGGCATATCGACGCACTCGATACGCAACTGCAAGCGCTTATTAGCGAACGCGCGCGCATCGTGCATGACGTAGGCGCCGCGAAGCGTGCCGCCAATTCGAACCAATCCGCCAACACCCTCGACTACTATCGTCCGGAACGCGAAGCGGAAGTATTGCGCAACGTAATCGAGCGCAACAAGAAAAATGGTCGACCACTGCGCGACGAAGAGATGGTGCGATTGTTTCGCGAGATCATGTCGGCGTGCCTGGCGCAGCAAGAACCGTTGAAAGTGGGATTCTTGGGACCGGAAGGCACGTTCACGCAACAAGCCGTACTCAAACATTTCGGCCATTCGGCGCGAGCGTTGCCTCTGCCGACCATTGCCGAAGTATTCTACGAAGTGCAATCGGGACACGCGGATTTCGGCGTCGTACCGGTAGAGAACTCCACCGAAGGCACCGTGAATCACACGCTCGATATGTTTTTGAATTCGCCTCTCAAGATTTGCGGCGAAATCGAATTGCGCATTCATCAGAACTTGATCGGCAAGAGGTTGTCGCTCGACGCCATTAAGCGAGTTGTATCGCACCAGCAATCGCTGGCGCAATGTCGCGGCTGGCTCGACGAACATCTGCCGCACGCCGAACGCATCGCAGTTAGCAGTAACGGCGAAGCGGCGCGACGTGCGCGCGACGAAGACGGCACGGCCGCAATTGCCGGATCGGTCGCGGCGGAAATCTATAACCTTGAAGTCATCGAACCGAACATCGAAGACCGCGAAGACAACACCACGCGCTTTTTAGCGATCGGACGAAAAGTGTTTGGCGCGAGCGGTAAAGACAAAACGAGCCTAATGATCACCGGTGGCGATACGCAATCGCCCGGCGCACTGTACAAATTATTGGAACCGTTTGCGCGCAAAGGCATCAGCTTATCGAGGATCGAATCTCGGCCTTCGCATAAGAAGAAATGGGACTATGTGTTCTTTATCGACGTCGAGGGACACGTCGATACGCAGCCGCTCAAAGAAGTGCTCGCGGAAATCAAGAAACATTCTCTGTTCTTGCGCGTGCTCGGATCGTATCCCGCCGCGGTCCTATGAATGCGAAAGCGGAATTGGCGCAGTTGGCGACCTCGGCTGTTCGACAGATTGCGCCGTATATTCCCGGCAAGCCAATCGACGAGTTGGAACGCGAATACGGCGTGTCCAACATCATCAAATTGGCGTCGAATGAAAATCCATTGGGACCCGGACCGCGTGCGATTGCGGCCATACAAAAAACTGCAAACGACGTTGGCTTGTATCCCGACGGCAATGGCTTTCAACTCAAGCAGGCGTTAGCGAAACGTCATCACTGCTCGCTCGATTGCATTACGCTCGGCAACGGTTCCAACGATGTGTTGTCGTTGCTGGCCGAAGCGTTTCTAACGCCGGAAACGCAGGCGGTGTATTCGCAGTACTCGTTCGCGGTGTATCCGATCGTCGTGCAGGCAACAGGCGCGATAGCACGGGTCGCGCCAGCGTTGAAAGATGACGCTATCATGCCCTTGGGGCACGACCTCGATGCGATGAGCAAACTCGTCGATTCGCAAACGCGATTGGTGTTTGTCGCGAATCCAAATAATCCCACCGGCACGTGGGTGGAATCCGCACTAAAAGATTTTGTCGCCTCCTTGCCGAACAACACGTTGGTCGTGATCGACGAAGCGTACATCGAGTATGCCACCGAACCGAAATTCCCAAATGCGAGCTTATGGCTCGACGAATTCCCTAATCTCGTGGTGACCCGCACGTTTTCGAAGGCGTTTGGGCTTGCCGGCGCGCGAGTCGGCTATGCGCTCTCGCACCCGGAAGTCGCGAATATGCTGAACCGCGTGCGGCAACCTTTCAACGTGAGTTCGCTGGCGTTAGCCGCGGCGGTCGCGGCGCTGGAGGATACCGAACACTTAACGAAGTCGATCACGATGAATCGCGATGGACTGCGACAGCTCGTTGCCGGCTTCGATGAACTCAAGATTCGACATTACCCATCGGCCGGTAACTTTGTGTTGATCGATTGCGGTAAACCGGCGGCTACAATTTACGAAAATCTGTTGCGGTCGGGCATCATCGTTCGTCCGGTGGCGAATTACGGATTGCCGAATCATCTACGCATCACCATCGGTAGGCGCGAACAAAACGAGCGCTTGCTTGTCGCGTTCGCCAACCAAACTTTATAGATTTTCGCCACGCTCAGTTCCTCATGTCCCGCTACCTCGTCCCGCCTAACTCACACGTCACCGGCTCCATCGCAATGCCGGGCGACAAATCCATTTCGCATCGTGCGCTGATGTTAGGCGGAATCGCCGATGGCGTCACCGACGTGCGCGGCTTTTTGGAGAGCGAGGATTGTTTAGCGACGATGGCCGCGATGCGTGCATTGGGCGTCACGATAGATCGTCCCGACAAATACAAAGTGCGAGTCCACGGAGTGGGACTTCGCGGCCTGAAGAGAGCATCGCAGTCCCTCGATATGGGCAATGCAGGTACCGCTATGCGATTGATGACCGGTCTGCTTGCCGGACAGGCTTTCGATTCGGAATTGGTCGGTGATGCGTCGTTGATGAAGCGGCCGATGGAACGCGTCGCCGCGCCGTTGCGCAGTATGGGCGCAAGTATCGAAACTTTGAACGGTCGCGCGCCGGTGCGAATTCGGGGCGGACAGAAATTGCACGGCATGCGCTACGACATGCCGATGGCGAGTGCCCAAGTAAAATCGGCAGTGCTGTTGGCGGGAATGTATGCCGATGGCGCGACCACAGTGATCGAACCCGCAGTCACGCGCGATCACACCGAACGCATGCTGCTCGGATTCGGCTGCGACGTGTCCGCTGTGCGCGGTACGATTACATTGCAGCCTCCGACAATACTTACGGCGTGTACGCTCGAGGTGCCGGGCGACTTTTCTTCCGCCGCGTTTTTCATCGTCGCCGGTTGCCTTGCGGCGCAAGATGTTTTCACGATTCGGAATGTCGGTGTGAACCCAACGCGCACCGGCTTGCTCGATATTCTCGCGCTCATGGGTGCGGACTTGCGATTGGTGAATCATCGTTCAGCAGGCGCGGAACCGGTAGCCGATATCGAAGTGCGTCGCAGCGAGTTGCGCGGCATTCAAGTTCCCGAAGAACTTGTTCCCTTGGCCATTGACGAGTGCCCGGTGTTGTTCGTGGCGGCAGCCTGTGCGAAGGGCGAGACCGTGGTCACCGGTGCGGAGGAATTGCGCGTTAAAGAAAGCGATCGCATCGGTGTCATGGCGGAAGGTTTGCGCACGCTCCGCATCGACTGCGAAGTCTTGTCCGGTGGAATACGCGTGCGCGGTAAACCGGATGGCGCGTCCTTTACGGGTGGACGCATCGATAGTCATGGCGATCACCGCATCGCCATGTCGTTTGCTGTGGCGAGTTTGCGCGCGAAGTCGGCCATCGAAATTTTAGATGTCGACAATGTTGCAACCTCGTTTCCGGGATATGTGGAAACGGCTGCGTCGGCTGCTTTAACCATTCGTCTCGAAAAATAACCTCATGTCGGCGCCAGTAAGTGTCATCGCCATCGACGGTCCCAGCGGATCGGGCAAAGGAACCATCGCGCGTCGTGTCGCGGACCAGCTCGGCTGGCATTTGCTGGATAGTGGCGCTCTATATCGATTAGTGGGGCTGGCCGCCTATCAGCGGGGCGTCGATCTCGGCGATCATCCGACGCTAACGAAAATCGCAGCGCACCTCGATGTGAGTTTTGGCATGGATGCGTCGGGACATGAGCAAATTCAGTTGGCGGGCGAGGAGATCAGCGGCGACCTTCGGACTGAAGCGGCGGGTGAACGAGCCTCCGTGGTGGCCGCAATTCCCGGGGTTCGGGCTGCCTTATTGGAGCGGCAGCGACGGTTCGCTCAGCCGCCAGGATTGGTTGCCGATGGGCGCGATATGGGGACGGTTGTCTTTCCGGCCGCGCCCTTAAAAATCTATCTCACAGCGACGGCCGAAGAACGCGCCCTAAGACGCTATAACCAGTTGAAGGACAAGGAAGTTGATGGTAGCCTTGCCGCCCTTTTCGCGCAGGTGGCGCGGGATGTGGCCGAACGCGACCACCGCGATTTGAACCGAGCGATCGCGCCGCTGAAGCCGGCGGTCGACGCCGTAATCGTCGATTCGACTTCGATGAGTGTCGACGAGGTGGTTCAACGAGTGCTGGGTTTATGGGCAGAACGGCGTTGATCATTGCGCGGAGGATGCGCGCCGAAGATGTTGGAAACATCCGTATCGTTGGTATCGTTTTCTTAGCGCCGCGCAGGGACTTGCGGTTTTTTTATCAACCCCTAGCAGCCACGACGGCTACCAGGGCCAGCGGATCGTAGCGATCCGGGAAGCACCATGACCGAGAGTTTTGCCCAATTATTCGAAGAAAGTTTAGCTAGTCAAAAATTTAAGACCGGCGCGATCATTATGGGGCGCGTTGTCGGCGTCACGGACGATGTCGTGATCGTCAACGCCGGACTGAAAAGCGAAGCGGTCATCTCGATCGACCAATTCAAGAACGAGCGCGGCGAAGTAGAAGTCACTGTCGGCGACGACGTCGAAGTCGCACTCGATAGCGTAGAAGACGGTACCGGCGAAACCCGCCTGTCCCGCGAGAAAGCCAAGCGCGCTCGCACCTGGACCCGCCTCGAAGAAGCCTTCGAGAAGCAAGAGATCATTCAGGGCATTATCAACGGTCGCGTCAAAGGCGGTTTCACGGTTGAAATCGACTTCGTGCGCGCCTTCTTGCCGGGCTCATTGGTCGATGTGCGACCGGTGCGCGATCCCGGTTATCTCGAAGGCAAAGTCCTCGAGTTCAAAGTCATTAAGCTCGATCAGAAGCGCAACAATGTGGTCGTGTCGCGTCGCGCCGTGGTCGAACAAGAAAGCAGCAGCGAGCGCAACGAGCTGCTCGAGAAGTTACAAGAAGGCGCGATGATCAAAGGTGTGGTCAAGAACCTCACCGATTACGGCGCGTTCGTGGATTTGGGCGGCATCGATGGGCTCTTGCACATCACCGACATGGCGTGGAAACGAGTCAAGCATCCGTCGGAAGTGGTGCAGGTCGGTCAAGAGATCGACGTACGCATCTTGAAGTTCGATCGCGAACGTCAACGCGTCAGCCTCGGCATCAAACAGCTCGGCAACGATCCGTGGCAGAGCATTGCTCGCCGGTATCCGACCGGTACGAGATTGTTCGGCAAGGTTACCAACATTGCCGACTACGGCTGCTTCGTCGAAATCGAAGAAGGCGTGGAAGGCTTGGTGCATGTCTCCGAAATGGATTGGACCAACAAGAACGTCAGTCCGTCGAAGATCGTGCACGTTGGCCAGGAATGCGAAGTCATGGTGCTCGATGTGGATGAAGAGCGCCGTCGTATCTCCCTCGGTCTCAAGCAATGCCAATCGAATCCGTGGAAGGATTTTTCGGACAATTTCAATCGCGGCGATCAAGTGGCCGGTCAAATCAAGTCGATCACCGACTTCGGTATCTTCATCGGCTTGGCGGGCGGCATCGACGGTCTCATTCACTTGTCGGATATCTCGTGGGATATGACCGGTGAAGAAGCAGTTCGCAATTATCAAAAGGGTCAACAACTCGAAGCGATGGTGCTGGCTATCGACCCGGAACGCGAACGCATTTCGCTCGGCATCAAGCAGTTGGCGAAGGATCCGTTCGCCGGTTGGATTGCCGAACATCCCAAAGGCACGATCGTCAACGGCACCGTGCGCGAAGTCGATGCCAAGGGCGCCGTGATCGATCTCGGCGGCGGTGTCGATGGACACTTGCGTGCCTCCGAATTGGCGCGCGATCGCGTAGAAGATGCACGCACCGTTCTCAAAGTGGGCGACGTAGTTGAAGCGAAATTTACAGGCGTCGATCGCAAAGGCCGAACGATTGCACTGTCGATCAAAGCCAAAGAAATGCACGAAGAAGCCGAAGCGATGCAGAACTATCGCACCGACTCGGCCTCGGGTACCAGCTTGGGAGACCTGCTCAAGGAACACATTGGCGGCAACGACGAATAGATAGTCGATGAGTCTCGCGCCTCTGCTTTGCAAAGGTGCGAGACTCGCCGACGATTGCGCTTCATTCGTCGCGACGACAAAGTTGACCGTCAACAAGAATAAACGGGGCTAACTCTCATCTAGTATGACTAAGTCGGAACTCATCGAACTGATCTCAGCGAAGCAGAAACATCTGCCCGCTAAGGATGTCGAGTTGGCGGTGAAGCACCTACTCGAAATCATGGGCGACTCGCTGGCGCAAGGAAGCCGTATCGAGATCCGCGGCTTCGGTAGTTTCTCG
Source organism: Pseudomonadota bacterium (assembly GCA_043746555.1). Classification (GTDB taxonomy): domain Bacteria; phylum Pseudomonadota; class Gammaproteobacteria; order Steroidobacterales; family Steroidobacteraceae; genus CAZQYC01. The sequence continues at coordinate 11,542 of JAYTQU010000247.1, forward strand.
CTGCACTTTCGTCCGCCACGTCAAGGACGAAATCCCAAAACCGGCGAAGCCGTGGCGCTCTCCGGCAAATACGTTCCGCATTTCAAACCCGGCAAGGAATTGCGCGAGCGCGTGAACGAAGGTGCGGGCAAGCCAATCAGAGATTAGGCCGTGAACGCTAGGCTGTAGACTGTAGGTCGAAGGGACTTATCTCTGTTCTTACCTTCAGCCTACTGTCTACAGCCTTTCTATATGCTCGATCGCGAACATCTCCGCAAAGCCGCTCTCGAATACCACGAATTACCCACGCCGGGTAAAATCTCGATTGCGCCCACTAAACAATTAGTCAATCAACGCGATCTAGCGCTTGCGTATTCGCCGGGCGTTGCAGCCGCTTGTGACGAGATCGTCGCGGATAGCAAGAACGCTTTTCGATACACCGCGCGCGGTAATCTGGTGGGCGTCATTACCAATGGCACGGCGGTGTTGGGACTGGGCGCTATCGGTCCGTTGGCCGCGAAGCCGGTCATGGAAGGCAAAGCGGTGCTGTTTAAGAAATTCGCCGGCATCGACGCGTTTGATATCGAAGTCGAACAACGCGATCCCGATAAGTTAATCGAGTTGATAGCGGCGCTCGAACCCACATTTGGCGCGATCAATCTCGAAGACATCAAAGCACCGGAATGCTTCTACATCGAACGCCGACTGCGCGAGCGCATGAAAATCCCGGTATTCCATGACGATCAACATGGCACGGCGATTATCGTGGGCGCGGCAGTACTCAATGGACTTGCCGTCGTGGGCAAACGTCCCGACAAAGTGAAACTCGTGGTCAGTGGTGCCGGTGCCGCCGCGTTAGCGTGCGTCGATTTGCTGGTCGACTTAGGCGTGCCGGTCAAAAATATCTGGGTAACCGATTTGGCGGGCGTCGTCTATCGCGGTCGCATCGAACTGATGGACGACGATAAAGCACGCTTCGCGCAAGACACCGAGGCGCGCACGCTGGCGGAGGTGATTGGCGACGCGGATATTTTTTTAGGTTTGTCGGCAGGCGGCGTGCTCAAGCCCGAATTGTTGAAGACGATGGCAGAGCGACCGCTCGTGTTTGCGCTCGCGAACCCGACGCCGGAGATTCTGCCGGATGTCGCTCACGCTGCGCGCAACGATGCCATCGTTGCAACCGGACGCAGCGACTTTCCCAATCAAATTAACAATGTCATTTGCTTCCCGTTTATTTTTCGCGGTGCGCTCGATGTCGGCGCGACCACGATTACACGCGCGATGGAGATTGCCGCCGTCCATGCGATTGCCGAGTTGGCGCGGCAAGAACAAAGCGAAGTTGTGGCGAGCGCTTATGGCATTCGCAACTTAGCGTTCGGCCCCGAGTACTTAATTCCAAAGCCATTCGATCCGCGGCTCATCGTTAAAATTGCCCCGGCCGTGGCGCGCGCAGCAATGGAGTCCGGCGTCGCGGCGCGGCCGATTGCAGACTTCGACGCTTACGAGCAGCAGCTCGAACACTTTGTTTATCACAGTGGCACGCTTATGCGTCCGGTGTTCGCGACGGCGCGAAACGTTGCGCCTGGAAGTAAGCGTATTTTGCTGGCGGAAGGCGAGGACGAGCGCGTATTGCGCGCGGCGCAAATTATTATCGACGAAGAACTAGCCGCGCCAATTCTCATCGGTCGTCCGGCGGTGATCGAAGATCGCATTGCGCGCTATGGCCTGCGAATGCGGACCGGCATCGATTTGACCATCGTCAATCCCGAACGCGACGAACGCTACAAGGAGTGCTGGCAGGAATATCACCGCATCATGGCGCGACGCGGCGTGACGGCGCAGTACGCGCGGTTGGAAATGCGTCGTCGTTCCACGCTGATTGGCGCCATGTTGCTGCGTCGTGGCGACGCCGACGGTTTGATTTGCGGCACGATCGGTCAGACCAAAACGCATCTGGACTACATCGAGCGCGTGATCGGCCGGCCGCCGGGTCGCAGCGTATTTGCCGCGATGAATGCGTTGATTCTTCCCGGCAGACAATTGTTTATCGTCGATACTCACATCAATCACGATCCCACTGCGCAGGAGCTTGCCGAGATCGCCAAAATGGCCGCGGATGAGATTCGGCGCTTCGGCATCGTGCCGAAAGTGGCATTGCTTTCGCACTCCAATTTCGGCAGCAGCGATTCGCCATCGGCGCTTAAGATGCGCGCCGCACTCGAATTGCTCAAAGCGATGGATAAAAAACTGATGGTCGATGGCGAAA
>JAYTQU010000248.1:0-6902 GCA_043746555.1 Pseudomonadota bacterium
CATCAACTCCGCGTCGCTCAAGGATAGCTCAGACATCGCTTCACTCCTCCAACTGGAAATGTCCGCTAAGCTTAGCTTGCATCAGTTTGAATCGCACCCAAAGGATAGCGCGGCCGTTTTCAGAGTGATGGCCACGATTTATGGTAGGCCGACGAATTCATCTTTCGCTCGATCCTTCGCAGCATCAGCGTTTGCAAGTCGTAGAATAGGCGCAATTCTTCGTGGAGTGGATCGGCGTATGCACTATGTGATGTTCTACGAATACTCGGCGGATTATTTGGAACGTCGCGGCCAATATCGCAGCGAACATCTCAAACTCGCTTGGGAATCGAACGAGCGCGGCGAGCTATTTCTTGGCGGCGCTTATGCCGACCCCGCGGATGGCGGCTTGCTCATTTTCAATTGTAATTCTACCGAGGTCCCCGAGCGATTCGCGATTGCCGACCCCTATGTTCGGAATGGTCTTGTCACGCGCCGTACGATTCGCGGTTGGAATACGGTGGTTGGGCGCGATGCCGTGACGCCAATAAGATAGTATTGCCGCACGATGACCGCAATATCTCGTCACGAACATCGCTTTCCCGACGTGCACGCCCTAGTGCTGGCGTTAGCGGGCGAAATTCGTGTCGATCTTGCCGAGGCCATTGCGGTTCGAGGCGTTGCAAGTTTGATCGTCTCCGGCGGGACAACGCCGGTTCCCTTATTTGCGCAATTAAGCGCTGAAAATATCGCGTGGGACAAAGTATCGATTGGCCTCGCGGACGAACGCTGGGTCGATTCGGCCAGCGAACAAAGTAACGAACGGTTGGTGCGCGAAACATTGCTGCAAGGTAATGCCGCGCAGGCGCGCTTTGTCGGCATGAAAAATCCCGCCAGCACGCCGGAGCTTGGCGTCGATTGGGCGTGGCGCGCGATGAAGCGGTTGTCGCGTCCGTACGATGTGGTTGTGCTGGGCATGGGTCCGGACGGACATTTCGCCTCGCTCGTACCGAGTTCGCTCGGTTTGGCGCGCGCGTTGGATGTCTCGGTCCCGCCCGCGTGCGTGGCGATGCACTCGTTAGCGACGCCGCATCCGCGCGTCAGTCAGAATCTTTCGGCACTGCTCGAAACGCGGCGCATTGTGCTGCTGATGACCGGCGACGCCAAGTGGACGGTTTATCAACGCGCTAGACTTTCCGGATCGACAACCGAATTGCCGATACGTGCAGTATTGAATCAACAGCAAGTGCCGGTCGATGTCTACTGGTCTCCCTAAATTCGACTATCCCTGTTTGCTTGGCGATATCGGGGGCACGAACGCACGCTTCGCGCTGTTCATCGACGGCGCTGTGACGCAAATGCAAGTATTGAACGGTGGCGAGTTCGCGACCATTGCCGACGCGGCACGCGCGTATCTTTCGCAAGTGGAGTGTGACTCGCCGCGCGCGGCGGCCATCGACATCGCAGCGCCACTCACCGGCGATGAAGTGCGCATGACCAATCACAACTGGCAGTTTTCCATTGCGGCTCTGCGCAAAGAACTCAACCTCGAGCGCTTAATTCTGCTCAACGATTTCACCGCCCTAGCGATGTCGTTGCGACACTTGCCGCGCGATGAAGTGATGCAGCTCGGCGGCGCGCAAGCCGTCGCGGACGCATCCATTGCATTGATTGGACCGGGCACCGGGCTTGGCGTATCGGGATTGATTCCGAGCAATGGTGCGTGGACGCCGCTGCAAGGTGAAGGCGGGCACGTTTCGTTACCTGCATGTAACGAAAGAGAATCGGCAGTGATCGCGGTGTTGAGAAAACGTTTTACGCATGTGTCGGCGGAACGCGCGATTTCGGGTCCCGGCTTGGTGAACGTGTATTCTGCCCTCTGTTTAATCGATGGCATCGCCGATCGGGATTTGCATCCGAACGACATTACCGCTCGAGCGATGGCGAATTCGGATGCGCAGTGTGTCGAAGCATTACAATTATTTTGCGCGATGCTCGGCTCAGTAGCCGGCGATTTGGCATTGACGCTCGGCGCAGTCGGCGGCGTGTATATCGGTGGCGGCATTGTGCCGCGGCTGGGAGAATATTTCGCACGCAGCGAATTTCGCGCACGTTTCGAAGACAAGGGCCGCTATCGAAATTTTTTGTCGCCGATACCGGTGTACGTGATCCATTCCACCGCAGCGGCGTTCTATGGTTTGTCGCGCGCGTTTGTCGATTCGGGTCCACGCCTTGAAGCGACATGAATCAGGCCGAGGCAGATTGATGCCTTAAAAATTTCAACGAGCGCACGCAGCCTGTATCATCTTCGTCCCCGATTTCTCCGACTGGTGTCGTATGACGTTTTTTCCTTCTGCGTTTCGCGCGCATCCCTGGCATGGCGTTGATTTGGGTAAGGAGTCACCCGAGCTGGTAACGGCCTATATCGAGATCGTCCCTACCGATACAGTCAAATACGAACTCGATAAGGTGAGCGGCCTGCTCAAGGTCGATCGTCCACAGCGTTTTTCCAATGTCTATCCCTCGCTGTACGGTTTTCTGCCACGCACGTTGTGCGCCGATAAAGTGGGCGAGTATTGCGCCGCCAAGATCGGCCGCGCGAATGTGATTGGCGACGGCGATCCGCTCGATATCTGCGTGCTGACCGAAAAATCCATCGGTCATGGCGACCTACTCGTTCAGGCGATTCCGATCGGCGGTCTGCGCATGGTCGATAACAACGAGGCCGACGATAAGATTGTCGCGGTGATGTGCGACGATGCGGTATACGGCGGCTTCAAGGATATCGGTGAGTGTCCCGCATCCGTGATTGAACGTCTGCGTCATTATTTTCTTACGTACAAACAAGTGCCGGGCGAAGGCCTGCACAAAGTGGAGATCACTCACGTCTATGGACGCGAAGAAGCCTACGAAGTGATCCGCCGCAGTCAAGCGGACTATGTGTCGGCATTTATGGGAGCGCCGCAGGGAAAGTGAACAGGAGGCCAACTGGCTACTGGTGAGTTGGTCGGAGTGAAGGCCAGTTGGCCTCTCCTTACAACTTCACCTGACTCCCCACTTCAAACACTCGGTGTGCCGGCACGCCGTAGTGCGCAGCCGCAACTTGACTATTGCGGCTCATGACTGCGAACAAGCGTTTGCGCCATTGCGCCATTCCCGACATGCGAGTGATAACCGGATTTTCATGACCGAGTACGTAAGTGGTTTCCTCCGGTTTGAACGCGACGCCATGATTGTCGGCTGCGCGCAATGCCGCGACGACGTTTGGCGCTTCCATAAAACCGTATCGCGCGATGACGCGCTGAATGCCGGGCGCAATGTTCTGCACTTCGATGCGCTGTTCCGCCGGCACTCGCGGTACTTCCGGACGTAAGAAGCTAAAGAGTACGTTGCGTTCGTGAATCACGTGATTGAAACGGATGTTTTGCGACAGCGCACGCGGTACGCCGCCGGCGTCGTTCACCATGTAAACGGCTGTGCCCGGAACTTGTTGCGGCGGATGCGCCTTGAGATCGGCGAGAAAATCGCGCAATGGCGTCTGATCGCGGGCGACTAGCCAGCTCAACGTGCGTCGGCCGACCGACCACGTGCTCATCAAGATGAATACGACGATGGCAACCGAAATCGGCAGCCAACCGCCATCCGGGAATTTGAGCGAGTTCGATGTCACGAACAAAACGTTGAGCCCAACTACGAACGCTAACACTGCGATCATCGATCGATGATGCGCGGAGCGTGTAAACCGTAACAACAGAATCACCATAACGGCATCGATCAACATCGTGCACGACACGGCGATGCCGTAAGCGCCGGCCAACGCCGATTCGGAACCGAAGCCGATCGTCAATGTTGTGCAGCCGGCGAATAACATCCAATTCAACACTGGCACGTACACCTGACCAATTTCATCCGCCGATGAATGCAACACGCGCAGACGTGGCAAATATCCCAGGTTGATCGCTTGTCTTGTGACCGAAAACACGCCTGAGATGACTGCTTGCGATGCGATCACTGCGGCCACCACAGACAAAAGTAACAAGGGCACTAGCGCCCAGGCGGGCGCCATCATGAAGAACGGATTGGCAATGGCGTTGGGATGTTCCAGCAAAAATGCGCCTTGCCCAAAATAGTTTAGAAGCAATGCCGGCATGACGATGCTGAACCATGCATTGCGAATCGGCAGACGACCGAAATGCCCCATGTCGGCGTATAGCGCTTCACCGCCGGTGACTGTTAAGAACACGGATGACATTACCGCAAATCCCGTGAAACCGTTACGGCGGAAAAAATCGAAAGCACTGAGAGGATTGATCGCTTTAAGCATTGTCGTGAAGACATCGAGCGAGGAAAAAATATGACTGATCCCAAGCAACGCGAGCACGGCGAACCATGTCAGCATGATCGGACCGAATGCCAACCCTATAGCGCCGGTACCGCGTTTCTGCACGACGAATAGCATTATCAAGATGACGATGGTCCCAGGCACGACGAGGCGATCGAGATTTCGATCGATGACAATAAGGCCCTCCATGGCGCCCAATATCGACACCGGCGGCGTAATGATGCCGTCGCCAAAGAACAAGGCCGCGCCGAGAAGTCCGACCGCCCCAATGGGCGTCCACAATTTCCAATTGCGTGTAGCGCCGAGCAGTAGCGTACTGAGGGCGAGCACGCCGCCTTCGCCGCGATTGTCGGCCTTCAAGATGATCGCGACGTATTGGATTGAAATGATCATCATCATCGACCACAGCACGATCGACAATAAACCAATGACGTTGTCGGGCGTGGGTGCGATGCCGCGCTCGGGCACAAAGCACTCGCGTAGTGCGTAATACGGACTCGTGCCGATGTCGCCAAACACTACACCGAGCGCGCCGATCATCAAGGTCTTGTTCGACGCGGAACCGTGACCCGACCCGTGGCTACTCGATGAACGTTGCAGTTCGCGTGCTCGTGTTGGATTCGGCGGACCCAAATCGACCGTTACGGCATCGTGCTCAGAGTTAATTGCAGACCCAGGCACCGATCCCGGTACAGAACCTGCAATAGACTCGGAAGCGGCGATCTGCGCAGCGTTGGACTCTGGATTGTTTTTGTTCAACTGAGTGGGCGCGCGGTGATTCCGATCCGCGCATGATAACTCAGCTGCGAGAGAAGTCGCGCTATCGCTCTTTAGCGCGCAGCCACCAAAGCGTTACAGCGGCGATTGATGCGGACACGGCAGCGACGACAATCGGAAGCGTCGCAGCGTTGCTTCCCCAGGGCATTACGTTCAACGTTACGGCTAGCCGTTCCCGCGCAGATTTCCACAGGGGGCCCATATTCGATGCTATAGCGCCGAACGCGACCAACGCGGCCACAATGCTGCCGAAGTGCCGCTGCCATAGCGCGCGCCAATCGAGTTTCAAAGCGCGAACGCGAATGCGAAACGCTTGTTCGGCGCGTACTCCGGCAGCGGCGCGTTGTGCGAGTTCGTTGTCGTCGATGCGAGCGAACAATCGTGTTGAGAAATCGGTGCTTAGCGTTGGCGCGGCGGCAAATTGTTTTCTCAACTGCGCATCGATTGCCGTCAGTTTGGCAAATTCATTGCGACACAGTTTGCACGTATCGAGGTGTGCTCGCACCTCGATACGTGCGCCGTCAAGCGGTGCTACGGCGGCATCCAGAGCGTCTTGCAAACGATCGTGCCACAGCGCCCCGTGAATATCGAAATGAGCAGCTAAGTGAGCAGCTGACTTATCTGTCGATTCTGATTTGTCGCGCGTGTTCACAAATTACTCGCCTCGCCCAGTGAATTTTCACCGGCCAACTCGATGAGCCGTTTGCGCGCTCGATGCAGTAGCGCCTTAACCGTGCCCAGCGGCAGGTCTAAAGCCTTCGCAGTTTGATCGTAGGATTGGTCTTCCATATAAAATAATGTAACGGCTTGTCGATAACGCTCCGGTAAGCGATCCAATAACTTCTCGACGCTGGCGACCGCGCTGTCGTCTTGCTCCGGCGCAGCCAACTGTAATCCCCCGCCGTCGTCGCTGTCCGCAAACGCGGGCTCGTCTAACGATACCTGCGGTCGACGCTTGCGCAACAAACTAATACAGGTGTTGCGTGTGATCGCGTAGATCCACGTCGACAGCGCCGCCGTGCCATTGTAGCCAGGCAATGCGCGCCACAAACGCACGAACACGTCCTGCGCGGCATCCTCGGCGCTCGCGCTGTCGCGCAATATCGAAAGCGCCAGTCGAAAAACCCGCTCTCGATAGCGCGGCACCACCGCCTCGAAGGCCGCTCGATGGCGCCCCGCCTGCAGATGGGCATGGACGTCGGCATCCACGCCGCCATCCATTCTGCTGGCTAGTCGACCTTCGCTACTTTGCGCCCCTAATTCCGACACGTGTCTCGGTTCCTGTTGTTGATACGCGTGGGAGGACTGTAAGGTTGCATTTCAGATTCGGCCATACTCCACCGGTGAGTGGCGGCCTTAAACCGGCAACGGGGCCCGCAATGACGCCGGCAATTGTGGGGGCGATCTGGAGGGCTTTGCGTCACGCCTTAGTGTGGAGAGATCTGCGAGGAGCGATATTCGCAACCTTATACGCAATTCGAGCGTATCAAGGTACAGTGACCTTACACGCCGTTTGGCGGCCGGGTGCGATATGAACGATTTCGGAGATATTTTAGGTCCCATCATTGGGCTGGTGTCGGCAATCCTAGTGTTGTCGATTCCCATCATCTATGTCGTTGCGCGTTCGCGGCGTCTACAGCGCGCGATGGAGTTGTTGCATACCGAGCGGATGGCCGCGATCGAGCGCGGTATGGAACTCCCGGCTGCCTCATTGGAAGTTGTTAGCGACCAAATTGCTCGGACTCGCGTTCCGCGCACCGCGTTATTGCCGGGCCTAGTTTGGCTGTTTGTAGGGTTGGCCATC
>JAYTQU010000249.1:0-8009 GCA_043746555.1 Pseudomonadota bacterium
CCTGAAAAATACTCACGTACTGCCGTGTACGCTGCGTTTTTTCAGGCCGTTGCGCCTTGCCCCGCATCGCTTGATCCCAACCTGACAAAGTAGAACTAATAGCGGATTTGCGGCAGCGTGAAGACGTTCCTGCCGAGCACGCACCGGATGATGCAGTCGGAGCCGTATATAGAACAACATTCGATTTGGTTGCTCGCGGCGGCGATATTGTTCTGCGCGCCGCTTTACATGAACTGCATCCGGAACTACTGGAGCACTTTCTTTCGCGGCGCGCGGGTGCTACGTAGCATGCGGCCGAAGGAATATCGCCAGAAACGTCAGTAATAGCGATAGCACCGCCATCCCGGCGAAAATGCTTGCGTAACTCGCGCCGCCATCGCGCGCCCAACCCGCGAGCGAGGGCGTTGTCGCTGAGATGAGATAGCCGCCGAATAACATCATCGCGGTCCAACTGCCGGCTTCGCTAGGTGTGTGGCTATAGTCGAGCGGCAATGTCATCGATAGCGGAAACCAACCGCCGCTGGCGAAACCGAGTAACAATATCCAAAGCCACGGTGAAGTAAGGGGCGCGATTGCAAAACCCGTCATCGCAACAGTGGCCGTTACGCCGCAGGCAATTAGCCACGGACGTCGATCATGCGATCGACGTGCGAGTCGCGCGACTATCAGAATGAACGCGACTTGCGATGCGATCCAATAGCCAAGTAGCGCTCCCGCTCGCGATGCCGACCAACCGAGTTCGACGTACATCGGCGCAAGCCAAGCGAGTACCACATAGAAGGTCACGCTCTGCAATCCAAAAAATAGCGTGACCAGCCAGGCTTTTCGATTGCGCCAAGGCAGCGGAGCAGCTACGGATGCGCCCACGGAGTGAGTGTTGCCGTTGGCGGTGCGTTTCAGCATGATCCACCAAAGCAGCGTGCCGATGAATCCCGGAATGCTCCAAAGCGCTAATGCAAATCGCCAAGATCCCATTAAGTGTGTAATCGGGGCGGTGAGTCCTGCCGCTAATGCAGCGCCCAAGCACAAAGCGGCGCTATAGAGTCCGCTCACAGAAATGGCGCGATCGGCAAAATGTTCTTTAACGAATGTGTTGAGCAAGGTACCGGCAATCGCAATACCGACGCCGGCGCTGAATGCGCTGACTAGCATGAGCCACGTGTCCGCCCATGCGCGAACCAAAGTGGAAAGCGCGATCGCTAACGTAGCGAAAAGGATCGCCGACTCGTAACCGCGCGCTCCACTTATGCGCTGCGCAAACGGCGCGAACAGACTCATACACAACACCGGAAGCGTGCTGAGCAAACCGAGTTGCGCCCGGCTCATGTCAAGATCGACGCGCAGATAGTCGAGCACCGGACCGATACACGCCATCGCGACGCGTAAATTAAACGCGACCAAGAATAGCGCGAGCAGTTGCAGCGTCGGTCTATTTCGCACGTACGCTCGCCGGCGCGACTAAAACTTCGGCAACGAACAATTTCGACACGATATGCGCAACGGTTTTGCCGCGGTTAATGACCTCGGACGTACACGTCACTACGCCGGTCTGCACCGGTTCGAAGTAATTCATTATGATTTGCACCGTGGCGCAAAGCTCGCCATCCGTAAGCCGCGGATACAACGCCGCACCCGTTCCCGTATCGGCGAGCGCATGCAACACCGCTCCATGCGCGACACGATGTGGATTGAGATGCTTTTCATCGATCGTGAGTTCGCAGCGACTAAAGCGCGAGCGCTGTTCGGTCGTTTGTAATCCACTGAGTTCGGCGCAGGGACGATACATACGGTGACTCGTGGCAGCTTGCATGATTACCAAAAACTGAAGAAGCGTACACGAACGCTGGTCGGTTTTAGCGCTGGTAGTCTGCTTGTAAGGCGAACTCGCATTGTAGTTGCATGATATGTGCTCGTGTTGATTATTGTCGAGTTGGTGCAAGTGAAATGAGAGAGTTGTTCTTGCCGCGTTGTGATGTATGCAACTCAATTTTTGATTGCGTGTCTTCGCCACAAACTACGCGTCACACTTTTCGGCTCCATGTGATTTTTCGGCTCGCGCCGGTTGGCAACGCGCGCCAAGGATTTGACAACATGATTATTGAGTAAGCGATCAAGTCATCGCAATGTAGACGTCGTCTAGTATTGCGATACGCGAAATATTCGTGTGCCACCGCGAGTCGCTCGATTTCCGATGAAGACTAGGTCACATTCCACTCGACATTGCGCTCGCGGCTTTACGCTCATCGAACTGATGATCACGGTCGCGATCGTGGCCATTTTGGCGGCAATCGCGTATCCAAGTTATCAGCAGTATCTGATTCGCGGTAAGCGCTCGGCCGCAAAGTCGGCAATGATGGATATTGCGAATCGCGAGCAGCAGTTTCTTCTTGCCAATAGAACCTACGCAGACAAGACGACGCTCACAGCCAATGGCTACGCGCTCGACTCCGACGTCAGTCAAAATTACGGCTGGACAACGACCGCCGATAACACCGCGAGTCCACCGACCTTTCTAATTACGTTCATTCCCAGCGGCGGACAATCGAGCGACGGCAATTTGACGTTAGACAGCCAGGGAAACAAATCTCCTTCCGATAAGTGGAGTCGCTGAGATGATCTCCAACCGCCGTCTACAATTCGGAACAAGTCTGATCGAGGTCTTGGTCACCGTCATAATCACATCTATCGGTCTGCTCGGTTTGGTGGGACTGCAATCCCGCATGCAGGTATCCGAAGTCGAGTCGTATCAGCGCTCGCAAGCTCTAATCCTGCTCAACGATATGGCCAGTCGTATCGAAACAAATCGGCGCTTTGCGGCGAGCTACGTGACGGTTAATCCGATTGGGGTCGGCATGACCTGCCCGACAACAACCGTCAACTCAACTCGCGCGGCGATCGACGAGGCTCAGTGGTGCGTCGCTCTGCAGGGCGCGGCGGAAATTTCGAACAATGCGAAGGCCGGCGCGATGATTGGCGGGCGCGGCTGCGTGGAGAGTTTGCCGAGCAATCAATATCTCGTGACCGTAGCGTGGCAGGGCCAACTACCCGTATCGGCTCCACCGCAAAGCGTCGCATGCGGTCGAAATCTCTATAACACTTCGGGAACCAATTGCACACAGGACTTGTGCCGCCGGGTCATCACCACGGTCGTTCAGATTGCAACGTTGAATTAGGCGTGAACGACATGGACAACAAATCGTACCGCTATCGATCAATGCAGTTCGGCGTCACGCTCGTCGAGCTGATGATCTCCATGGCGATTTCATTGATTGTCTTACTGGCGTTAGTCGGCCTGTTTGTAAACACCTCTCGCACCAACGCCGAGATGGCGAAGACCGACTATTTGATTGAAGACGGTCGCGTCGCTATGCAAGTGTTGAACGACGATTTGGTGCACTCGGGCTTCTGGGGCGGCTATCTTCCGCGCTTTGACGATCTGACTTTCGCAACCGTTCCAACCGACGTACCCACCGCAATCCCCGATCCGTGCCAAGCCTATAACACCTGGGACGCAGCCTATCAGCTCAATCTACTCGGCATCGCGGTGCAGTCGACGGACACGTTGCCGGTGGGTACCGGATGTTTGTCTCCGTTGACTCAGCGCGCCAACACCGATGTACTCATCGTTCGTCACGTCGATACTTGCGTTCCCGGAGTCGGCAATTGCGATGCCGACGTGGCCGGGAAACTTTACTTTCAATATCCGCTGTGCGAGCAAGAAAAAAACCAAACGGCGCAGAGCGGCAACTTCAATAGCATCACCTTGGCCGCTATCGCCGCTTCGACCAACAACGCCTATGTTGGCGCGATCGTTCACACCACGGGTGGCAGCGGCGGCGGTCAGTACCGCATGATCACCGCCTACGACGGTGCAAGTCATTTAGCGACGGTCGCTAGCAATTGGGCCGTGACGCCCGACAATACGACCACCTATTCGCTCGACTATGTTCTTGGCGCGACGGCTTATCAATTGCATCGTAGAGATTGCACAACCGTCGCGGAAAAACGCCGTTTTGTTTCCGACATCTACTACGTGAGCGATGTTACGCAAAATGGCATTACCGTTCCCACGCTGGTTCGTTCGCAATTGGATTTGTTGAACGGAACGATTGCACATCAAGCGCCGATCGCATTGGTGGATGGCATCGAAGTATTTAAGGTTGTGCTGGGAATCGACAGCACCAGCAAAACCGGTGCGGCAGTTGACTATACGCAAGCCGTCGTCTGGTCCGATCCCAACAATAAAACGACCGCCACTAATCGCGGCGACGGTGCGCCGGATCGATTCGTTCGATGCACGGCCGCGACGCCTTGCGTCATAGCCGATCTGACCAACGTCGTGGCGGTCAAGCTTTATTTACTCGCACGAAGCAAAGAAACGACACCCGGCTACACCGACCAAAAAACCTATTGTGTAGGCGAACCGCAACCCGACGGCACGTGCGCGCCAGGCGACACGGCCGGTCCTTTCAATGACCACTACAAGCGTCATGTGTTCACGACTAGCGTGCGCCTCACGAATGTTTCCGGCCGGAGAGATACACCATGAAATCCTTGCAAACGACGTCGAAGCAGCAACGCGGCGCAGCGCTCGTCGTCGGACTCATCATGCTGACGCTGATTACCGTCATGGTCACCAGCAGTTATTCGCTTAGCGCCAGCAATCTTAAGGCGGTGGGCAACATGCAATTTCGCAGTGAAGCGGTAGCGGCCGCCAACAAGGCCATCGAGCAGGTATTGAGTTCGCCATTCACCAATGCGCCGACGGGCGAAACCATCGACGTCGATCTCAATAGCGATGGCATCACCGACTATCACGTGCAATTCGCGACGCCAGTGTGCGTGGGGGCGAGCCAGGCTGCCGCATCGGCGATGCCGCCCAGCAGCAGTTCTCTCGGCTCGGCATTTGCCGCGCCGCCTGGCGACTATGAAACCGTTTGGGATCTCGACGCCACGGTGACCGCCGCAAACGGCAGCGGCGCGACGGTTACGGTGCATCAAGGCGTGCGAGTGCTGTTGCCGCAATCGCAGTACGCCAGTGTTTGCACATAAGAGTGCAGTGCGGAGTTTTATTATGAACAAACGAATTTTGCCCACGATCTTGCCGGCGCTTGCATTTGCGCTCTGTTGTACGGTCACGGTACGCGCGGCCGATATCGATTTATTCGTCAACTCGCCGAGTAGCGGATCCAACCGACTGCCAAACGTACTTTTCGTGATCGATAATACGGCGAACTGGAGCCAGACAGCCGGCAGCACAACCAAGTATGCAAGTGAAGTCGCGGCGCTTGTTTCCACTTTTAACAATCTCGCTGTCAATGCCGACGGTACGGCAAAGTTTAACGTCGGAGTAATGCTCTCGTCGGAGAGCGGCGGCGGGAATTCGGGCAACGACGGCGGCTATGTGCGGGCCGCCGTGCGTGCCATGACCTCTGCCAACAAGCCGCAGTATGCGGCCATGATTCAATCGCTCGATGTCGGTAACGACAAAGGCAATGGCGGCAAGTCCAGTCTCGTCATGGCGGAAGCGTATCGATATTTTTCGGGTGGATCGCCGTATGGCGGAAACAATAAGGTCAAAGCGGACTACACGGGCAATAGCACCGCGTCTTGGAACAACTCATTTTCGAGTGCCGCATCGCGCGCTGCCATGCAAGCCATCTACGCGCTTTCAGGTAATGCATTGACTTCCGTATCGGCGGATCCATACACAGCGCCACCGTACGCGAACACTTGCGTTAAGAACTACATCATCTATCTCAGCAATGGTCCATCGCAGGACAATAACACCGTTACTACGCAAGCCACTTCGATGTTGACTGCGGCGGGCGGCAGCACAACTCAAATCGCGTTGTCTCCCAGCGGGTCGCAAGGCAATGTCAGCGATGAATGGGCGCGCTTCATGAAACAGAGCGGCTTGGGCGTAACGACGTATACGATCGATGTTGTGCCTGGCGCGACCGGTCAATCGCCAGGCTGGACCGCGCTGTTAAAAAGTATGGCAAATGTCAGCGGCGGAAAATACACCGCAGTCAGTACGATTTCCGCCGGCGGCGCTGAGATCAGTCTAGCGATCAATAAAGCGCTGTCTGAAATTTTGGCGGCCAACAGCGTGTTCGCATCGGTGAGCTTGCCGGTGAGTGTTAATACACAAGGCACGTATCTCAACCAAGTATTCATCGGTATGTTTCGTCCCGATGCAAGCGCATTCCCGCGCTGGGCCGGGAATCTTAAGCAATACAAGTTGGATATGGTCAACAGTAATTTGAAATTGGTGGATGCCGACGACGCGTCGGCGATCAACACATCGACGGGATTCATTACCGAGTGCGCGCGGAGTTATTGGACGCCGACTACCACCGATTCGTATTGGGCGTTCAATCCGCAGGGCGGATGCATTCCGCCGAACGGGTCCGCCGCGGATCTCTACAAGAACTCCAATTTTCCCGACGGCAACATTGTCGAAAAAGGCGGTCACGGTTACCAATTACGCGGCATGACGACGCGCGCGGTGCAAACTTGTTCGCCGACCTTTGCATCTTGCACGACGCTGACGAATTTCAACATCGCCAATGTTGCTATTACTCAAGCGTTATTGGGCGCAGCGAGCAGCACCGAGCGCGATCAGCTGATCCTTTGGGCGGCAGGCACGGATATCGACGACGAAAACGTCAACGGCAACGTGACGGAAATGCGTCCATCGAGTCACGGCGACATCGTGCATTCGCGGCCGGTGGCAATCAATTTCGGAACCGATGCAGCGCCGCAAGTTGTCGTGTTTTACGGCGGCAACGACGGTGTGTTCCGCGCGATCAACGGCAATCGTTCGACCAACATCGGTTCGATTACGGCCGGCAGCGAAATGTGGGCTTTCATACCGCCCGAGTTTTATGGCTACGTAAAGCCGCTACGCGACAACAACTCGCAAATAAACTTTCCGGGCGTGATCGGCGGAATTCCAAAACCATACGGTATCGACGGCGTCATCACCGCCTACGACGCCGGTTCCGAGAAATGGATTTTCGCCACGATGCGCCGTGGCGGTCGAGCGCTGTACTCATTCAAGGCGACGCAAGACGCCTTCGGGGCGCTCTCGATGTCATTGAAATGGAAACAAGGGTGCCCAAGCAACTTCCCTACTTCAGGCGCGGTGAGCGATGTCGGTTGCAGCGCCGGCTTTACCGGCATCGGACAAACTTGGTCGGCGCCGAAGGTATTTAGCGCAGCTGGTTATGCGACGCCGCTCATGATTGTGGGCGGCGGCTACGACACCTGCGAGGACGCCGATCCCAACACGTGTACGGCTGCAACGAAGGGCAACAAGATTTACATCCTCGACGCCAATACCGGCACGTTACTCAACACACTCAACACAGATCGCGGCGTTATCGCCGATATCGCAATGCTCAACGATAGTACAACCGGTTTGGCCAAATATGCCTACACCGCCGATCTCGGCGGCAATGTGTATCGCATCGATCTGCGCGCCGGTGCGCCTGGAAGCTGGAGCGTCGTGAAAGTCGCGTCTTTGGGGTGTAGCACGACCGCAACGTGTGCGGCGAACAGAAAATTCATGTATGCACCCGATGTGGTCGCCTACAACGGCATCAATTATCTCATGATCGGTAGCGGCGATCGCGAGAAGCCGTTGAGTAATTACACAAGCGCTTATGGCGTGACCAACTACTTTTTCTCACTCCAGGACAAACCCGACGATGTGACTTGGTTAAGCAGCGAGAGCGGCAACTGCGGCGCCGCGATGCTGTGCATGAATTCGCTTTTGAGTGTAACGCTTGGTACGGATCCAAACGCAACGGCGCTCGGCGCCAAGAAAGGTTGGTACTTGAACTTAGATGCGCACGAACAGGTGGTCACGTCGGCCATCACATTGTACGGAACCGTCAACTTCAGCACGCATATTCCTTACACGCCGGTTGTGGGCTCTTGCACCACCGATCTCGGCACGACTCGCAGTTACAGTATCGGTTATCTAGGTACCGGCAGCACGC
>JAYTQU010000250.1:0-4369 GCA_043746555.1 Pseudomonadota bacterium
CGGTCTGAAAAATACTCACGTACTGCCGTGTACGCTGCGCTTTTTCAGGCCGTTGCGCCTTGCCCCGCATCGCTTGATCCCAACCTGACAAAGTAGAACTAACGGTGGCGCACTCTCGACCCACCCTGCAACGATGCGAGGAAACGGATACATTCCGTCATCGGCGGAAACGTGGAATTCTGAAGTCGGCTGGCTGCGAATTGCAACCGATGACTTGTCGTCAACAGTCAGTTCGGTGCCGGCGTTTGTTCGCCAGAGCGGTAAATCGATGATCGGCGGAAACCCGCCTATACTCCTCCTGCTATTCGACGCAGCCGGGAAAGATTGATCGCGGGATATCACTGTGAATGTAAAGCAACTCAACAATCCGTGGCGGTGGCTAAGGCTCCTACTTCCGATTGCCGCGATGGTCGTGACGATTTATGGAGGATTCGACTCCATTCGAATTTTTGGTCTCCCTTTTAGATATTTTGACATCGGCCAGATTCTGCTTGGTTGCATGTTCCTAGTCGTGGCGGCTGACCGAAGCGCGACAAGCGGCCGATCGCGGATATGGTTTGCCTGTCTCGGAGTTTTTTTTCTGTC
The DNA here is from genome assembly GCA_043746555.1 of Pseudomonadota bacterium. Taxonomy (GTDB): domain Bacteria; phylum Pseudomonadota; class Gammaproteobacteria; order Steroidobacterales; family Steroidobacteraceae; genus CAZQYC01. Next base: position 586 of record JAYTQU010000250.1, read on the forward strand.
CTTAAATGGATGGCTCATAGAGGAACGCATTAGAAATGTGTTGCGTCAGGAGCAAATAACGAAGCTGCAAGAACAATTCAATATAACGGTCACGCCGTTAATGCGCGCCGCCGGCAGGGGCGACCTTGAAGTGATGAAGAAATTGTTGGCTCAGGGAGCAGACGTTCAAGCAAGAAACCAAATTGATTTATCCGCTCTCGATTATGCGTGTGGCGCAATATCGTCATCCTCGACAACGGTCCACGGCAGTTTGGAAGCCGCACAACTGCTGCTCGATCATGGTGCCGACGTGAACGCTCCCGGCAAGTATGGTCGTACACCTCTCATGTCCGCGGTCAGGAGCCAAAATACACGACTCATTAAATTGATGATTGAGCGTGGCGCCGACATCAATCGAATTTCCAACGATGGGCATTCGGCCCTTTTCTATGCTGAACTTGACGGCTCTCAGGAAGTTGTGAAGCTACTCAAGGAACACGGCGCAAAATCCGCGGGGCCGGGCGAGGGCGGTTCCAGTCGGGAATAATGTTCGTCGCTTAAGTTCGGCAACTTGCGTAATGGCCGATCGATTCTCTCTTGGAATCCGTTCCGCTATTTCTTCGCGACGAACAGCCAGTTCATTCGGCGCTTCGATTGCGAAGTCAGCGTATCGAATCGAGACTCCTGAATTTGCGTCTCGGTTAGTTCTACTTTGTCAGGTTGGGACCAAGCGATGTGGGGCAACAGCCGATACAAACGTCCCGATGATCCAGTTTGCAGATGCGGACGCAGGGAGAGAAAAGGTTCATGCGGGCAACAAATCGCAAAACCAAAAGCCCTTCGTTTGTCGCGGCCCGTCGAGTGGACACGCATCGCTGTTGTTGGAATCGGTCGGATGAGTGACTTCAACGGGGCGATAGACCTTCTCGCCAAGTTCAAACTTGATCGGCGCGTCAAAGATCGGTCCCGCAAACGCGAACGAGTGATACTCGCCATTTTCACCGCAAGGATCGACGTTTTCAGGCAGCGACTGGATGAAGGCTTCATCAAGGACTTTACCGACAGCGTTTTCATTAAGCCATGCGTCGTTCACACAACAGATCACCGAGCTGAACTTATGCGTCAAAAATTCTCGAATGAGTTCGCGCGAATCAGTCCTCCAAATCGGAAAAATGCCATGCAGTCCGATTTGTGCGAGATTGTTCTCGCGCCAGCGCCTTAAGTCTTCAAGAAAAATGTCGCCGAATACGCAGCCGGTCACACCTTGAGCCCGGTGCGAAAGCAGGCTCGCCGTCATTTTCTGCGTGTACTCGTCGTTGGAACTGCGCTGACTCACAAATATTTTTTCCAACGGCAAGCCAATGGCGCGTGCCTGTGCGTCCAGAAGTTCAAGTCGCACACCGTGCATCGACACTCGCTGAAAATACTCGTTGCAGGTGGTCAGCAGCGAGACCACGTCATAGCGATCGTCCTGCAAAATCCGGTGCAGCGCGAGCGCCGAATCCTTCCCGCCGCTCCAGCAGAAGACGACTTTTTCTTTCATCGTCAAGTCGCAGTGGGAGTAGCTTCCGCGAGCGACGGCCAGCGGTGTTCCGCAAAACTCAGACCGCCGAACAGTACCGCAGAATACATCAGGTCACCCAGTATCGTATTGCGGAAAAATGGAATGGCGGCAACAAAACAATCGACCAGGCCGTTCAGCGTTCGCGGGTAGATCGCGCCAAGGGCCCATTCACCGAAGTTGCTCAAGACGAAGAACAGCGCCGCGGCACCGACTGTAGCGCCGCCGATGCGCCAGATCGTCTGTCGCTGACGCAACCCAAAGCCGATACAAACGACCAGCGCGAAACTGCCATAAACGACGGGCATCGCCGCATAAAACCCCAACACGAGATCGCTGAAAAAGAGTCCGCACAACGGCACCAACAATGCCGCTCGTTTGTCCGCAAAACTCGCACCGCCGAACAACGCCAATGCCGCAATGGGCGTGAAGTTCGGGGGATGCGGTATGAGCCGTGAAGCAAACGCGATAAAAACCATCCCTATAAGCACGCTGAATCGGTTGTTGTTCATGGGTTCAATCTACGAAAAGTCCTGGACCCGGTTTTGGCTTCACGACTCTTGCTAGCGCGTACTATAGCGAAACGCAATCGAACCGCCTCGACCGGCAGTGTTGTAGCCGCCGGCCAGTTCATAGCGCTGGTTCAGCACATTCTCGATTTGCGCGATCAAGCTGAACTGACGGCCGAGCGAGTAGCGCGCATTGATACTCGCCAATACATAAGAGCCCAACTCGATGGAGCCAATGTCCTGCCGTGGCCCAGAAACCAGGATATCGGTACCGATCTCAAGCAGCCCTACTTGCTGAACATAGCTCACGGTGAAAGTATGTTTGGCGCGTCGTAATAAAAGCTGATTGGTGATGCGGTCGCGTGGGTTTTGGTAGTTGGCCGCCGCGCGTAGGCGCCAATCGTCAGCACGATAGTCGTAGCTCAACTCCACGCCGCGAATTCGCGCGCGTGCGATGTTTTGTGAGAGAAACGACGCATTATCGAAAGCGATCATATCGTCGATGTCGTTTTGAAAAAGATTGAACGCAACGGATTGCTGCGTCGTGATGCGTTGACGAAGCCCGAGTTCAATGTTGCGTGAACTTTCCGGCTTGAGACTGGGATTACCGCCAAAACCGTAAAGATCCGTCGCGTTGGGCGCGCGAAATCCCGTGCCGATATCGGCGGATAGCCGTGTGCTATCGGAGATGGCATAGCCGTACTCACCATTCCACGTAACATGGTTGCCGAATGTGCTGTAGTCCGTGTATCCCAGCGCGAGCAACGCGGTATGTCGATCCTGGCTGAGTTGATCTTGTAGGTAGGCGTTGAATACATTGGTGTCGCGGTCGATGAGCGAGCCATACGATAAACTCTTAGCGTTTTCCTGTGCGTACGTCGCACCCGCGGTGAGTCGATCATGGTCGTCGAGCTGCCAATCGTTTTGCCAATCTGCGGTATCGCGACGAGTGCTTAAGTAATCGAATTCTCCAGGGTTGAATGCGTTTTCTTGCCGTTGCTGAATCGAATTGTCCATGCGGCTCAACACCAGACGCGTGTCCCACATCGACGTCGCATGCAGTGCGAAATCAGCACGCGCAATTCGATCTAAGTAGTCTTGATCCACTGGCGCATCCGGCGCGAAATTAAGATACGCGGCATTGCCTTTGTCTTGGAAAAAACGCATGGTGGCATGGACGGGACCTAGGTCGGTGCCGGCGTGTGCGCCGAGTGTGAGATTGTCGTAGCCGTTGTTGATGGTACTGCCTGCCAAGGTGGGAAAGCCGTCGCTCTTAATCCAGGCGACATTGGCGCCGACGTTACCGAGGCTACCGTTGTTGTCGATTGACCCTGACGCTTGACGCGTGTCGTAATGTCCATACCCCGCTTGAGCTTCGCCGCTCACGCCGGGTGTCGTATTTTGGCGCGTGATGATGTTGATGACGCCGCCGATGGCATCGGAGCCATACAGCGTGGAACGCGGGCCTTTCAAAATTTCGATGCGCTCGACGGTTTCCGGCGGAATGTTTTGCAATGACGCGTTGCCGATGGTGCCGGGGTTCATGCGCACGCCATCGAGCAGAACCAATGTTTGGTTGCTATTGGCGCCGCGAATAAACACCGATGCCAATTGGCCGATGCCGCCGTTACGTGAGATCTCGACGCCAGGCTGCATTCGAAGCAGATCGGCGACATCGGGACTGAGCGCACGCGAGAGTTCTTCGCGCGTAATGACGGAGATGGGAGCAAGCACT
>JAYTQU010000251.1:0-2447 GCA_043746555.1 Pseudomonadota bacterium
GTCTTGACCGGCACTCGCGACGCATTGGTTGCGGACTTGCCGGGTCTCACGCGCGATCGCAAGTATGGGTACACGAAGACCGATTTCCCTTCTTGCATCGTCGTCGACACCGGTGGGTTGGTCGCCGGCGCGGAAGGCGTTGAGCGATTGATGGCGGAACAAACGCTGCGCGCGGTGGAGGAAGCAGATCGAGTTCTATTTCTACTCGATGCCCGCGAAGGATTAACGAACGCCGATCAATTTGTGGCAGCGACACTGCGTCGGTCCGGCAAGCCGGTGATTGTTGTCGTGAACAAGGCCGAAGGTCTCGATGCGAGCACGGCGGGCGGCGACTTTCATCAATTGGGCATCGGCGAGCCGACAGCAATCTCCGCTGCACACAGTTCCGGTTTGCACGCGCTCATGGAACGCGCACTTGAGGGATTCGATCTTTCACCGGCGGACGAGCCCGATGATCGCGATCGTATCCGTGTCGCGGTGATCGGCCGTCCCAACGTCGGCAAGTCGACACTCATTAATCGACTGCTCGGTGAAGAACGTCTAGTCACTTTTGATTCGCCTGGCACGACGCGCGATGCGGTGTTTGTACCGTTCGAACGCGACGGTCGTCGATACACGTTAATTGATACTGCCGGCGTGCGGCGCCGTGCGCGCGTTGAAGAAGCGATCGAAAAATTCAGCGTCATTAAGGCGCTGCAAGCCGTTGAGTCGGCGAATGTCGTGATCGGCGTGATCGATGCGCACGACACCGTCGCGGAACAGGACGCGAGTTTGTTCGGCATGGCCGCGGAACGTGGGCGCGCATTGGTGATTGCCGTGAACAAATGGGACGGTATTCCCTCGGATAAGCGTGAAGAAATTCGCAACGGTCTCGATTTACGTTTGCCATTTTTGGAATTCGCGCCGGTGTTTTTTATCTCCGCTTTGCATGGGACTGCGGTCGGGGATCTCATGCGAGCGGTGAGCGCCGCGTACGATGCGTCGATGCGCGAGATGCCGACGCCGGAATTAACGCGTGTGCTCGAACAAGCGATCGAACAACATCAACCGCCGTTGGTGAAGGGTCGACGCATCAAGTTACGTTATGCGCATCAAGGCGGAAAGAATCCGCCGGTCATCGTTATTCACGGCACGCAGACCGAACGCTTGCCCGATGCGTATCGACGCTATTTGATGAACGTGTACCGTAAACGCTTTCACCTTGACGGAACGCCGGTGCGAATCGAGCTGCGCTCTGAGGAGAACCCGTTTGCCGGGCGGCGCAATCCCTTGACGCCGCGCCAACGGCGCACCAAACAGGCCAAAGTGCGATGCCAAATAGGGCGCCGTTTGGCGCTATTCATTGTTCTTTAAGGAATCTGTGTATTCGTAGTCGGAATGCGCTGTCCAGCGCTGAAACGATACTCTTCACCACATGTCCGCTGCTCGCAAAATCTTCAAGCTCGCCGCACCGTTGAAACTGCAACGTGGCGGTGTACTCGACGGCGTGGAAATCGCCTACGAAACGTGGGGCGAACTCAATGCGGCCGGCGATAACGCGATCATGATCTTTACCGGTCTTTCGCCGTCGGCGCATGCGGCATCGTCGTTGGAAGATTCCAGTCCAGGATGGTGGGAGGATATGGTTGGCCCAGGACGTCCGATCAACAGCAATCGCTTCTATATCGTCTGCATCAATTCGCTCGGCAGTGTATTCGGGTCGACCAATCCATCGTCCATCAATCCGCGCACCGGCGAGCCGTATCGTCTAACGTTTCCCATTCTCACCGTGGAAGATATCGCGCGTGGCGGATATGAAGTTATGCGCGGTCTTGGCATCGAGCGACTTGCGAGTGCGATCGGTCCGTCTCTAGGCGGAATGACAGTGCTCGCGTTTGCCGCTTTATTTCCCGATACGTTGCGAAGTTTGGTTTCCATTTCGGCGGCGGCGCGTTCGACACCATTCGCGATCGCGCTTCGATCGTTGCAAAGAGAAATTATTCGCAAAGATGCAGCGTGGGATAATGGTAACTATCGACACGGTGCCGGTCCCGTGAGCGGACAACGGTTGGCGCGTAAACTTGGCATGATTACGTATCGCTCGGCAAAAGAATGGCAGATACGCTTCGGCCGCGAACGCGCCCCCCAGGAACATAAGGTGGGCGATCCATTCGGCATCGACTTCGAAGTCGAATCGTATTTGGAAAATAACGCCGCGAAGTTCACCGGAAAGTTCGATCCCAATGCGTATCTATATCTGTCGCGCGCAATGGATTTGTTCGACCTCGCCGAACACGGTGGCGGTTCCGTGTGCGAAGCGCTTGCATATTTCAAAGTGGAACGTGCGCTGGTCATCGGTGTCGAGACCGATTTGCTCTTTCCCGTCGAACAACAACAAGAACTCGCCGACGGCTTGCGTACCGGCGGCCGCAAAGTCGAATTCGCGCGACTCCCGTCGCTACAAGGCC
>JAYTQU010000252.1:0-2470 GCA_043746555.1 Pseudomonadota bacterium
CCTGAAAAAGCGCAGCGTACACGGCAGTACGTGAGTATTTTTCAGGCCGGTGCAACGCCGCACCGCGCGCTTCAGCGCAACCTGACAAAGTAGAACTAATTGGCTGTTGTAATTGTCCAAATCCCATGTCTCAGCGCACGGTAAAACTCGGCGGCACTTCGCGACACAACTTACGCAGTGAGCAGTTGCGGCGGACCCTGGCCCAGGAAGCCGCGCGCATCATGTCGGAAAAAGGGATCGACGATTTTCTATTGGCGAAGCGCAAAGCAGCGGATCGGCTCGGCGTCGCCGATGCATCGGTGCTGCCGAAAAATACGGAAATCGAAGCGGCGCTGGCCGAATATCATCGCCTCTTCGACGCCGAAGATCATCTAGGCGCGCTCAAGCGACTGCGGCGCGTTGCGCTCCAAGCGATGCGGTTACTCGCAGAGTTCGATCCGCGGCTGGTCGGTCCGGTCCTGACGGGTACGGCATCCGAACATTCCGAGATCAATTTGCATTTGTTCGCGGATCGTCCGGAAAGCGTTGCGATGCGATTGCTGGAACAAGGAATTCCGCATCACGTTGCCGAGCGTCGCTTGCGCTATGAGCCCACGCGAGTCGTTGCCTATCCGGCGTTCCAATTTGTCGCCGGCAAGCAACCCATCGACGCGGTGGTGTTTCCAATAGACGGTATACGCCAGTCGCCTGCAAGTCCGGTCGATGGGCGACCGATGCGCCGCAGCGCGCTCATCGACGTTGAAGGACTTCTTGAAGATTCGATGGACAACCGTTAGTTCTACTGAATTGTCGCGCTAACCTAAACAGTCACACTATCCGCGCTTGCCGATCTCGCTATATTCGCGTCGCGGCGCGCCGGTATAAAGCTGACGTGGACGGCCGATCTTCATCCCTGGATCCGAAATCATTTCCTGCCAGTGCGCAACCCAGCCCACGGTGCGCGCAATCGCGAACATCACGGTGAACATGGAACGCGGAATGCCGATGGCGCTGTAAATGATGCCCGAATAGAAATCCACATTCGGATACAGCTTGCGTTCAACGAAGTATTCGTCCTTAAGCGCTAACTCTTCCAATCGTAAAGCCAGCTCGAACAACGGATTGTCGGACTTGCCAAGCTTCGCCAAAACTTTGTGGCACATCGCGCGAATAATCGTCGCGCGTGGATCGTGATTCTTGTAGACGCGATGACCGAAGCCCATCAAGCGGAATGAACTGTTCTTGTCTTTCGCCTTCGCGACAAATTTTGGAATGTTCTCCACCGTACCGATCTCTTCGAGCATGGCGAGCACGGCTTCATTCGCGCCACCGTGAGCTGGACCCCAGAGTGCCGAGATGCCCGCGGAAATCGCGGCGTAAGGATTGGTTTCGGTGCTGCCGGCCAAGCGCACCGTCGATGTGCTGGCATTTTGTTCGTGGTCGGCGTGCAGGATGAACAGCAAATCGAGCGCTTGCGCGGAAACCGGATCGATAGCGTACTGCTCGCAAGGCACCGAGAAAAACATCTGCAAAAGATTCGCACAATAGTCGTGATCGTTGCGCGGATACACGAACGGCTGGCCGAGCGAATGTTTGTACGCGGCGGCGGCGATCGTCGGTATCTTTGCAATTACGCGATGCGCAAAAATCTCACGATGTCGCGGATTGTAGATATCCATCGAATCGTGATAGAAGGCGGCCATCGAACTCACGACGCCCGACAGCATCGCCATCGGATGAGCGTTGTAGTGAAAGCCGTTAAAGAATCGCAATAGCGATTCGTTGATCATCGTGTGATATTGAATAGCCTGCGTGAATTCGGACAGCTGCTTTGCGCTCGGCAGTTCGCCATTGATCATCAAATAGGCAACTTCGAGAAAGTTGCTCTTTTCGGCCAATTGCTCGATCGGATATCCACGATGCAAAAGTACGCCCGCATCGCCGTCGATGAACGTGATCTTGCTTTCGCATGAGGCCGTCGCCATGAACCCCGGATCGATAGTGAAGATCTCATGATCCTTGGCGAGACTCGCGATCGGCAATACGTCCGGTCCTAGCGTCCCACTCTTCAATTGGATGGTCGATTTCTTGCCGGATTCGGTGTTGATTAGTTCAAACGTCTTCGCAGTCATCTCGATAAGCCCCGGCGATCTGAATTAGCAAAAGTGCGGCAGATTTACACGGCCTCGCGTGCGAATCAAGCACCGATTCAGTTCTTGACGCTAGTTAAGCGCTGATCCAGCTACTTCTCCGGCCGTTACCGAATCACGACGCGCGGTGGACAACGCATCCACAAGCGGATTGCTTTCAAACGGCCCTCGTTCAGTATTTACATAGAGCAGCTTAGTTCTACATTGTCAGGTTGCGCTGAAGCGCGCTGTGCGGCGTTGCACCGGCCTGAAAAGTACTCACGTACTGCCGTGTACGCTGCGTTTTTTCAGGCCGTTGCGCCTTGCCCCGCATCGCTTGATCCCAACCTGACAAAGTAGAA
>JAYTQU010000253.1:0-2885 GCA_043746555.1 Pseudomonadota bacterium
CGGCATCGAGTCACGACGACAAGGAAACCTTGAAGGGCGCGCGCTGGCCGAATATCGCGATTGTTTCGTCGTACAACGATATGCTGTCGGCGCATCAACCGCTCGATCGGTATCCCGAACTCATTAAGTTGGCGGCGCGCGAGGCCGGCGCAATCGCGCAGTTCGCAGGCGGCGTACCGGCGATGTGCGATGGCATCACGCAGGGTCAAGCAGGAATGGAATTGTCGCTGTTCAGTCGCGATGTGATCGCAATGGCTACGGCGGTTGCGTTGTCGCACAACATGTTCGACGCCGTGTTGTGTTTGGGCGTGTGCGACAAAATTGTTCCCGGCATGTTGATGGGTGCGTTGTCCTTCGGTCATTTGCCCGCGCTGTTCGTTCCGGCGGGACCAATGCCCTCGGGAAAAACCAATCAAGACAAAGCGCGCATACGGCAATTGCACGCGGAGCGAAAAGCGGATCGCGCCGCGCTACTCGAATCCGAAGCGCAAAGCTATCACGCGCCCGGCACCTGCACGTTCTACGGCACGGCCAACAGCAATCAAATGCTGATGGAAGTGATGGGGCTGCATATTCCGGGTGCGGCGTTTGTGCAGCCGCGCTCCTCGCTTCGCGATGCGTTGACATCGGCAACCGCGCGGCGCGCGGCGCGAATCACGAAGCAGGGAAAAAACTTTCGACCGTTGGCGCGGATCGTCGACGAACGAGCGATCGTTAACGCGATGGTGGGATTGCTGGCCACCGGAGGATCGACTAATCACACGATTCATTTGATCGCGATTGCGGCTTGTGCGGGCGTCAAGATCGATTGGGACGACTTCAGTTCTTTGTCCGCCGTGACGCCGCTAATTGCACGCGTCTATCCGAATGGCAATGCCGACATCAATCGCTTTCAAGAAGTCGGTGGCATGGGGTTTGTGATTCGCGAACTCTTATCCGCGCGGTTGATGCATGGCGATGTGACCACGGCTGGTGCCGACTCGCTTATCGATTACACGCGTGAGCCGTGGATGTCGCCGACGGGAGTGGCATGGCGCGAGTTGCCAAAGAACAGCGGCGACCTCGAAGTACTACGTCCGGTTTCTGAGCCGTTTAGCAACGACGGCGGATTGAAATTGTTATCCGGCAACTTAGGCCGAGCAGTGATCAAGACCGCCGCCGTTAAACCGGAGCATCGCGTGGTCGAAGCGCCAGCCATGGTGTTCAACGATCAGCAGGATGTGATCGATGCATTCAAGACCGAACGCTTGAATAAAGATTGTGTTGTCGTGGTCCGTTATCAAGGACCGCAAGCGAATGGGATGCCCGAGTTGCATCTACTGACACCGACGTTAAGCGTAATGCAGAACAAGGGCTATCGCGTCGCGCTGGTGACGGATGGACGCATGTCGGGCGCATCCGGCGCCGTGCCGGCGGCGATTCATGTGACGCCCGAGTGCCAAGCCGGAGGGCCCTTAGCCAAGGTGCGAGATGGCGATGTCATCGCTCTCGATGCGAATCGCGGTGAGTTGACGCTACATGTTACTGACGAAGAATTGCAACGCCGTCGCATCGAGACAACTCGCGAGAGACCGCAATTCGGTAGCGGTCGCGAGTTATTTGCCGGGTTCCGCGCAGGCGTATCCAGTGCCGAGAGCGGCGCGATGAGTCTGGGTCGCACGTGAGTCACGTGTGAGAGTGTTGCCGACTTCATGTCAACACTAAGCGTGAGCGATCGACATAGCGATCGACATAGCGATCGACATAGCGATCAACATAGCGAAGTGAGTTGAGTATCGACAAGCGCGGCGGCGCGTTCAAAATCGATCGCGGCGAGTGTATCTGCATCGTGCGTCAGCTCATTTAATATCTCGTTTTGAATGCGACCGCGTTCAAACGCGGTGGCGTAGGGAATTTCGTGGTGAAACATCACCATCGAGTAGCGCGGAACAAATCGATCGGGAAAGCGTTGCTCTAGCTCCAAAGACAGCGCCTGTTGAAGTTGAAACTTTGCGTGGCGCACCGTGTCGCGCATTTCGATATAGTTTTGGAGCGCCATGTCGGCAATCGCTTCGGTGTTGGGTTTGCGGCGCGCCTGAAACTCGCTTGTGGCGGATTCCCAATCCGGTTGAGTCGTCAATAGCTCGTCCAGTTCGACGCAATCTTCAAACGCGCAGTTCATGCCTTGTCCGTGAAACGGCACGATCGCGTGCGCCGCGTCGCCGATCAGCACGAGTTCGTTGCCGCTAATCCAACGATCGCAACGGATCGTTCCCATTGAGCCTGTCGGGTGCGCAATAAACTGATCGGCGAGATCGGGAATCAAGCGCTGTGCATCGCCAAGTTGTTCATGAAAGAACGCGACGATCTGTTGCGCCGATTGCAACGTCGCGAAACTCTGCGTGCCGTCATACGGCAAAAATAACGTGGCGGTGAAACTGCCGTCGCTATTCGGCAATGCGATCAACATAAATTTGCCACGCGGCCAAACATGCAACGCGTTAGGGTCGAGTCGAAATGCACCGTTTGCTCCGGCGGCAATCGTCAATTCCTTATAGCCATGCGTGAGCATCTCCTCGTTACAGTGCGCGCCGGCCGATTCGACTAAGAAGCGGCGCAACACCGAGCCAGCGCCGTCGGCACCGATCACATGTTGAAGAGGAAGCGGATACAATTTTCCGGTCGGAATGTCTTGCATGCAGAGCGCGCGCCCGGTGCGATCGACAGAGATGCAGGTTTGCCGAAAGCGAAACTCGACGCGCAGTTCTCGTTCGGCAAAGTCGAGCAGCGCTGTGGTCAATTGGGTTCGCGAAATCGAGTAGATAACCTCGTGGGATTTTCCGCCGTAGGGAAGCAACGATTGTTTTCCCCGTTCATCGTGCACCATCCGGCCGCGCATCGGCACC
>JAYTQU010000254.1:0-4616 GCA_043746555.1 Pseudomonadota bacterium
GGTTACGATCACTCTCTCAGCGACGGCTCCGCGCGTGAGTCACGAGGCTTCCATGACTTGTCGTCTACAAGTGAAAAATCAAAAAATGCCGAAAAACCTCGTCAAGATATTTCGTGTCTTTTTTTGGGGAAGGAGTGCTGAATAGTTACGAAAATTCATCAACTGAGCAAACAATGTCTTGCCGGTGTACATGCGCGGTTCTTGGGAGACAAAACTCGAAAACAGGGCCAAATCGGCACCTCGCGTTCAAGTCGACACCACCCTGAAATTGCGAAAAAATATCATACCGTCAATACCTTGTGGGCGACGACTGCGTCGTTAACCGGGCTCTAGTGGTCCAAGTTATGATTTAAGGAGACGACAATGAAAAAACAATGGATCGCGGTGCTTGGTCCATTTCGAGATTATGAAATGGTTCGACGCTTGCGTGTAGAATCGAGAAAGTGAGGAACGGAATACCCAATAAAAATGACAATAAGTCATAAAGATCCAATAATTCCTCTCGAGCGCCAAAATGAATCGCGCGTTCCGCGCACATCGGTCTGAAATGTTCGATGATGTCGGCTATAATGCGGGAAAAAACGAGGATGCTGGGGGAGACACACGGGAGAATTTGTTATCTTACGCAGCGTGCGGCTCGCGAGCGGTTGCAATTGTTACGTAGGGACGATCGATAGTGACGGGCTGGCATTCTAAATGACTGCGAGATGTTTTCGCGATGCGCAAGGGAGCGCACAGGAATATGAACATAAGTTACGGCAAGCACAACATGACACGTTTATTTTTTACGATCGCTTTGGCTGCGATATTTACTAACGGTTGCGGTGGGGGTGGCGGCTCCGGCGCTCCAACCAACGGACCGAACTACGGCACTTTTTCTCTACAGACGCAAAGTTTGTCGTTTCACGCAAAGTCTTTGGCCGAGTCCGTGCCCATTCAATACGTTTATGGCAGCGCATCGGGCGGCACCGTATCCGGTACGCTTTATTTGATCATCACGTCATCCGGCCCGGCCGTGCGCGGTATTGGAGGCGTCACCATCAGCGGCACAACGGGCAACGCGGGCGTCTACCCACAATTTCCGAATGTTTTGGGGGCCGGCACCTACACCAGCACGATCACGGTGCGCGCCTGCATGAACGATGCAAGTTGCAATAGCGGAGAACTGCAAGGTAGCCCGCGACAAGTGACTGTCACCTATATTGTCGAATCCAAAGTGCAGACCGATATCATCGCGCCCGGCGTTGCAACCGCCAGTGTGGCCAGCGACGTAGTTATTCGCGGCGCTAATCTAGCCGGCGCGACATCGGTTAGTTTCGGCGCCACGTCCGCCGGTTCGTTTTCGATTGTCTCGAATAGCGAGATACGTGCGCGCAATCCCGGTCTTAGTGCGGGTACCTATCCCGTAATGATCAATGGCGGTGGCATTGCATTCAACGCGTCGCTGACAGTGCTTGCACCGGTCACTTTTGCCTACACGGTGCTGCCGCAAAACTCAGCCGCGGACAACGGCAGCTCCATTCTGTACGATGCCCGACATCAAGCATTATATGTTCTCAATCGCTCGTCCGTTGGCGGGGCGATCTCCAGCAAGCTCTGGCGATACGCATACACAAGCGGTAATTGGAACGCTCCCTCGTTGGCACCTATCACCGATCCGCGCGGACTTGCGTTGTCGATGGACGGACGAACTCTCTTCGTCACATCGCGAAATGTCATCGATGAACTCGACTCCACTACGTTGGCGGTGAACGGCGCTTACACGAATCCTCCTGCGTCGCTCTTTAACTATTTTGTCGGTCTTGCGCCCCTCAACAACGGGTTCGTGCTTGCATCAGGACTAAGCGACACTTGCTGCCCGTCGTTTCAAACCGCTTATCTGTATTCGACGGCAGATCATACCTTTAGCCAGATTGAATTGGTCGCGGGGAACGGCGTCGCCGGCAATTTCAAATCGAGCGCGAACGGATCCATCGCCATTAGCGATGCGGCGGCAGTGTATCTGCCGTCGTCGGACAGATTGGAGTCTTACAAAACCTTGAACCTTCCTGTCAATGCCAATAGCGTCGTGAACGCCGCGATGGATCCCATCGGCAGTCGATTTTTGATGATCGCAACATCGTTGGGATACTTCGCAAATGTTTACGACACGACTAACTACCAGATGCAAGGATCGCTTCCCAGTTCAACGCTTGCCGCCTATCTCGATACAGTCAATATGCGCGCTTACACACTCGATGCCGCGAATGAAATTCGGACGTATAACATCGGCACTACAAGCGGTGCCGCTTATTCGCAAATTGGAACCGGCACTCCCGTCAGCGATCCTGGCACGATCAGAGATTTCAATCGAGCCATATACCCTGCCTTAGCGGCCAGCCCCGATGGCAAGACTTTGTTTATCGCGGGAACCAACAACGTTCTGATCGTCCCTGTTCAATAGGAAATTGGGTGTCTGGTCGTGAACTAGGAACGCGCTCGCACGACGGATAGGACGAAAATAAAAGACTAGTAAGCCGTTAACGAGTCTTACCGAAATAGATCCGCGATGGATGCAATGGGAAGAAAGAGACGGTTCGGGGCGTCTTGGAGCTGCGCAAAGCTATAGCGGAGGTAGAACTCTCGTGCAGCATCATTCTTTGCCTCAACCACTACCGCCCAAGAAGCAATGCCGGATGCATGCGTGAGTGCGCGTCGAAACGCGTCGATCAACAATGTCCTGCCGACTCCAAGACCACGAGACTTCACGTCTACGGCCAAACGTCCAAGCAGCGTGCAGGGAATTTGTCCGTACTTGGGTAATTTCCGAGCAAGTGCTTCCGGCAGGTCTCGCCCTGCGACCGTATAGGCCGATAGCGTGTAGTAACCCGCCACTGCCTTGCTCTCGGGGCTAACTAGAACAAAGCAAGCAGCAATGTGACGGCGCTGGTCCTGCGATGCTTGTTCTTTGATATATCGATCAAGCGCCTCGACATCCGATTGAAATTCGCGCCGATCATGAACAGCCGTGAGCGGCACAATCGGGAATGACCGTAGCAGATCGTCCGTCACCTATAACTTCCGTTCGGCGCGATAACGAGCAGCGGCTTCGCGCAGCGCTTTATTGGGTGCCGGTGGCTTAAGTAGCGCGCGAACAAACACAGTTTGATCGCGCGGCGACAACTGCAAAAGCTCATGCCGTGCAATCGCCTCTGCCGCTGCATTCTGAGCGCTAGTCACCACAAAATCAGTCAACGAACGACCTTCCAGTGCAGCAGCTCGTTCGAGCAACTTCTTCTGGTCATTCGTGACGCGCGCTTCGACGCGCTCTGCTCGACGGCGGACTGCTTGGGCCATGGTGTGGTGCTCCAAATAAACTAAAACTACATTGTACGGCCAATGGCCGGGCAACACAATTGGAGACACATATTTAAGTGCGAACCAATCGCAGGTTCACGGCAAAAAATCGGGAAATAAATAGCAGAGAACAGAGTCGAAATTAACGGGCTGTTCGACAACCATGCGCTGACGGGGGCGATGAGCTGCCAACTCAGTCGAAATCAGGGAAGCTTGAGCGGAGGCGGTTAAATCAAGTGCACACGCGCTGCACACGGCGCTACGTAACCAGTTGAAAATTCGCGATTATCCTACCGTTCCATCATCGGGGCGACGCACAGACACCGATCGAGAGTTGATTGATTGCGCGTTCGTCATCGCGTGCATTGTAGAGGAATCTTGTCCGAACCAAGCCGTTTCGACTGACTCGCTTCGACTATGCGTGCTTCAATTTCAAGCTCGGTGTCGAACGAGTAATGCGGCTGAGCGCCTCGACCGATTCGGGATATGCCACATAGTGTCCTTGTGCATAGTCGACGCCGATCGACGCGAGGCACAACAGCACCTCCGCGGTTTCGACGCGCTCCGCGATAGTCTTAATCCCCATAGCATGTCCAATCTGACGAATCGCTTCGACCATGCTGCGATCGACGTGATCGGAAGTCATGTTCTGAATGAACTGCCCGTCGATCTTCAGAAAATCCACCGGCAGGTTTTTGAGATACATAAACGACGACAACCCGCTGCCGAAATCGTCGAGCGAAAAAAGACAGCCGCGCAGCTTGAGTTCACGCATGAAGTGGACGACGTTCGCCAAGTTGGCAATGGCTGCGGTCTCGGTGATCTCGAAACACACGGCGCCCGGACTTAAGTCATGCGTTTGCAATTCGTTGATTAGAAAGTCCAAGAAGCGATCGTCATTCAGTGAATTG
Organism: Pseudomonadota bacterium; assembly: GCA_043746555.1. Taxonomy (GTDB): domain Bacteria; phylum Pseudomonadota; class Gammaproteobacteria; order Steroidobacterales; family Steroidobacteraceae; genus CAZQYC01. The sequence goes on from JAYTQU010000254.1 coordinate 4,248, forward strand.
CCGGACAGATTAATCGCCACGGTGTACGCATCGCGAGCATCACCGTCAACGCGATAATGCGCCAGTGCGCCCAACGCATGTTGTACGACCCAGCGATCGATAGCCGGCATCAAGTTGTACCGCTCCGCTGCGGGTATAAATTCGACTGGATGCACCAACTCTCCATGTTCGCCACGCATACGCAGCAGCAATTCATAGTGCCGCTTTGGATCCGTGTTCGCGCCGATCGGAACGATCGGTTGATAGTAAAGTTCTAAGCGATTTTCTTCGACCGCACGCATCAGTCGCGACACCCATTGCATCTCGCGATGCCGCACCGGCGCAGCGCCTTGTTGGTACGTATGAATGCGATTGCGGCCAGAGTCCTTG
>JAYTQU010000255.1:0-14665 GCA_043746555.1 Pseudomonadota bacterium
CGGCGAAACGGTTCGAGGTCCATCGCCACATTGAGCGCGAGTCCATGATATGAACAACCGCGTTTGATTCGAAGGCCAATACTTGCGAGTTTCCGGTCATCGACATACACGCCGGGTGCATCGCGTCTTCCTCGCGCGTGAATATTCCACTTAGCCACGGTCGCGATGATCGCGTTCTCCAGCGCGACCACTAACTCGCGCACTCCCAGTCTTAAGCGACGCAAATCGAGCAGCGGATAGGCGACCAGTTGTCCGGGGCCATGATAAGTCACTTGCCCACCACGATCGATATTGACGACGGGAATATCGCCGGCGGCCAACACGTGTTCCGCTTTGCCGTTCAACCCTTGCGTAAATACAGGCGGATGTTCGAGCAACCAAATTTCATCGCGAGTCTGCTCGTCGCGCTGTTCCGTAAAGGTTTGCATCGCACGCCAAGTCGGCTCGTACTCGACCATTCCAAGACAGCGAATCAAGGTCGAGTTGTCGCCGGACATACTTACAACCCGGCGTTGTTGCGCGCCAATGCCTGTTCGGCTCGATAGCTCGAGCGCACCAGCGGGCCAGACACGCACTCAAGAAAACCTCGCGTCAACGCCCATTCGCGATAGCGTTGAAAATCGTCCGGCGTTACCCAGCGCTCGATGGCCAGATGATTCACTGTCGGCCGCAGATATTGACCGAGCGTGAGCAGATCGACATTGGCCTCGCGAAGATCGTCCATGGTTTGCTGTATCTCCGCATCGGCCTCGCCCAAACCGAGAATGATGCTGGACTTTGTCAGCACACGGTCGCTATGCGAATCGCAGTGCGAATCGCAGTGCGATTTGGCAAAGCGCAATACGTCGAGCGTCTGGCGATAGCCGGCGCGCGGATCGCGCACAGGATGAGTGAGACGCTCCACTGTCTCGATGTTTTGCGCAAACACTGCGATGCCCGAATCGACTACCGTGGCGACAGCCGCATGACTGCCTTGAAAATCGGGGACCAACGCTTCCACCGCCGTCAATGGATTTAGCTTTTTGATTTCTTGAACGCAGTTCGCAATGTGCGCAGCACCGCCATCGGGGAGATCGTCGCGATTGACGGTGGTTAGCACTACGTACTTGAGTTTCATCAGCTGCACGGTGCGCGCGCTGTTAAGTGGTTCTTCGTGATCCAACCAGCCTTGCGGGTTACCGGTATCGACTGCACAAAATCGGCACGCGCGTGTACACACCGCACCCATTAGCATGATCGTCGCCGTGCCCGCATTCCAACATTCACCGATGTTCGGGCACTTGGCCTCCTCGCAAACGGTTGCAAGGCGATGATCCTTCACGAGCGCGCGCACTGCATCGAAGCCTGCACCGGCCGGCATCGGTGCGCGTAACCACGGCGGCTTGCGACCAACGACCACTGGAATAACGTTCGTCGACGATTTGATGCCGTCTTTAATCGCGGCAAATCCGTGCGCGGTCGTATATTTCTGTCCGCTGCGCGACTGGTTCAGTCCGCCGCGCGGCTGGGTCTCAACGATGGGGATGTTTTTGAAGCTGGGCATGCGGCGACTTCACGGGCCTCCGAAACGAAACTGGCCGGGCAGCAAGCCGCCCGGCCAGTTCAATCTACCGCATTGCGCGGCGAATATCAGCGGTAACTACAATGTTACGACTTCCAAGGTCCCGGTTTTCAGTTATAGCTGCGAAGAATCCACGCCGCTACCACTGGCGCAAGCGGAGAATTTTTGGGTATTGCGTGGAAGCTGGCACGCGCTTGATCGCGTTGACCCTTCTTGAATTGCGCAATGCCGAGCGTAAGTCGCGCAGTGGCCTCGTCCTTAACGCCGCCTTTCTTTAGTCCGCGTTCGAGCGATTGGATCGCCTGATCGTATTGCTCGAAGCTAAAGTACGCCAATCCGAGACCCACATCGGCGCCCCCATTGGTCGCCTTTTCGGCTTCCGGTATCAATTGCGGAATTGTCGCTTTGTCCTTTTTGGCGGCTGCTTCGGCTTTCTCCAATAAATTCTGCTGACGCGCCTTGTCCTTCTCGATTGAACCCAGCGTACCGGTCGAAAACCCTTTTTCCACCACGCGCGCTGCTTCACCCGGCATCGCAAATGTAACTAGAGCGAGCTGCGCATACTCCACGTACTCGGGCGCTTCCTTCAAAACCCCGACATCGTTCATTAAACGAAACCACTGAAACATCACCGCATCGGAGCGCTCGTTGCGCGACACTCTTTTCAGGTAACGATCCCAGTAGTCGGCTTTCGGATGATAGCGGATCAATTTTTCGTAAGCGGAGGTGATGGCATCCTCATCGCCCAATCCGACGGCGCACGCCTGCGCAACTTGCAGCCACACTTCCTTGGGTTCTTCGCCTGCTTTTTCGGCGGTCGACACTGCACTACCCATCGCGTCCTTACATTGCTTCATGTCTTTAACAAGATAATAAGTCTGCCCCAACAAGCCCAACATTTCGGTGTCATTCGGATGCGACTTGAGCCATCGCTTGTTGTACTCAATCGATTTCGGATACTGCTGCGCCTGGTAATAAATCTGCGCAATGGTCTTAGGCAACGTATCAGCCTGCTCCGGTGGGAGAAATTGCGGCGTGTCGAGATTTTTCTCGTAGATAGCAGCGAGGTCTAAATACTTCTTCTGGTTCGCATAGATGAACGCGAGAATCTCGTTAATCTTGAACTGCTCGAACGGCGTCTTCTTTTCGACCGCTTCGGCGTCTTTGATCTTGCTCATTGCCACGTCAAACTGCTTGCTCTTCGCGGCTTCAAGCGCAGCGGCCAGCGGCTTGCCCACTTTTTCACTGACTTTCTGCTGATCTTTCTTTTCGGCCGCAGCGACCGCGGGCGCAAAAGACGCGACAACCAAACCGACTGCGAGGTGGAAGCCCAACAGCAGGGCGCAAGCTCTAACCTTCATACTCACTACTCTCTTTAGTTGAAACGATTAGTTGAAACGATTAGTTGAAACGAGGCGTTGGACAACGCTTGCGAAGTAAGGCCAACCTATTCTTCGATCCGCGATTGCCGTACCTGATTGACAACGACCTTCCCGGTCGGTTCCCCTAGCGCCAGATATCTAATCCAGCGATTATTCAGCTCATGTTCAGCGAACGTTTGACTCTAACGTTTTACTCCATCGCAGTGAGAGTCGACAATTTGTTCGATGTATTACTCGCGATGACTACTCGATGTACTGTTCGTTACCGACGAAACCAATTCGCAAGATTTGATTGCGCTGCGCGGCCGCCAGCGCCCTCGCGACAAAATCGTATTTCACGCGTGGATTCGGTTTGATATGCAGTTCCGGTTGCGGCTGTTTCTTGGCAGCTTGACTGAAGTAGTTCTCAAGCGTCTCGAAGGAGTTAACCGCAACGCCATTCCAATAGTAGGTACCATCGAAATCCACTTCCAAATCGATGACCTCGGGTTGAACTAGAGGTGGAGTGGTCTTACCGGTCGGCATGTCGAGTTTCACCGCGTGCGTTTCGATCGGCAAATTGATAATCAAATAGATCAGCAACACGAGTAGCACGTCGATCAACGGCGTCATGTTGATGTCCATCATCGAGGCGTCATCACCGCTACTCGAACTTGCGCTCATCGCCATTTACTTATACTCCAAGAATCCACGCCGACCTCACAATGCACGCGCTCACAACACTTCGCAATCGGCACCGTCACGTTACTGGCGCGCCGGCGGTTCGGTAATAAACTGCACTTTTATGACACCGCCTCGCGAGACCGCCATAATGGTACGACCTACACTGGCGTACAACGTCCGTTTATCCGCTTTGATATGTACTTCGGGCTGTTCGCTCTTGCTGTTGAGAGCGTCGCGCACGCGAGACAAAATGTAGTCCCTGAGCTTGGTCGGATTTTCGAACTTCCTCGTACCCTCCCACACATCACCGTTCTCAACGATCGTCAGAACGATGTTTTCCGGCTTGCTGTGCGTTTCGATATTCGAAATACTCGGCAATTGCACAGGTTGGTCCTGTCTGACCACGGGAACCGTAATCAGGAAGATGATCAACAATACCAACATCACGTCTACTAGCGGCGTGACATTGATTTCCGACATCGCGGACTGATCTTCGTCGCTATCGCCCTGCGCTATATTCATCGACATACGTTAGTGCTCCACACTCTCTGATTGGACGGCCTAGTCAGGCAAGTGAGGGATTCGTTACTTGCCGCGTGCCGGACGAGTGCCGCTAACCAACTGCGAGTGAACACCGCTGGCGTAGAAGCGGGTCTTCTCCAAGATGTCTTTGTTCCGACGCAGCAGGAAGTTGTAAAAGATAACTGCCGGAACCGCCACTCCCAACCCAATGAGAGTCATCACCAATGCTTCGCCGATCGGACCGGCGGTCTTTTCAATACTCGCTTGACCGCTAGCAGCGATGGCATGCATGGCGCGATAGATACCGTACACGGTTCCCATCAAACCGATAAACGGCGCGGTAGAACCGGTGGTGGCCAAGAACCACAATCCGCCGGTGAGACGGTTACTGAGGAGTTCCACGGCGCGCTGCAGCGAGAGCGTGATCCACTCGTGCAATTCCATTTGGTCGGACAGATGTCCTTCGTGGTGTTCGGCGGCACGGAGACCTTCCTCCGCGATCTGCTTGTACGCGTGATTTTTGCCCTTCAGCTTGCCTACGTTTTCGCGAAGATTGCCGGACCAGAAGCCCTTCTGCGCTTCCTTTTGAATGTCGCCATATTGTTTGTTCAGAGCGCGTTGCTCGAACAACTTGGTGATCGTAATAAACCAAGAAACTAGCGACATTAACATCAATACGGTCACCAGACCCAGCGTGACGGGCCCTCCGTTGGAGACGATATTGAACATCTCTAAAACAGCGTTACTTTGTTGTGTCTCGGCGCCCATGGAAGGAGTTTCCTCTGTTCAAACCCTAGTGTACAAAATTGTATTCAAGTATCAATCAAATCAAAACAATATCGACGCAACTTCTTAAATGTCGTCGCCAATTATTTATTGGTGATCTTAAAGACCACCGGCAAAGTCACCCAGTCGGCAACCGGCTTACCATCTTCCATTGCTGGAGTCAGTCGATAAGTCCGTTTCACGTGGCTAATCGCCGCCTCATCAAGTCGCGGAAATCCGCTCGATGTCTTAACCCGTACCTCGCCGATTCTGCCGTCGACTTGGACGTAGAGATCAAGGTAAACGGTACCCTCATGACCCGCTCGCAACTCCGATGGAGGATATTCCGGCAACGAGTACCTGCCGCGCTTGTCATAGCCCGGATTGGTCCGCACCACTTTTCGCGCGACCACCGGCGGTGGTTGCACAGGACGAGTTTGCGTGACGACTTGAATCGCATTGTTCGTCTCAGTGGGCGCTAACTCGATTGAAATATCGGGTGGCGGCACAAAGGGTGGCGGCGCTTCCATCTTGGGCGGTGGCGGTGGCGGCTTGTCTTCTTCCTGTTTGGGCGCTGCAATTTCAACCGTCTGCAAATTGCCCAGTAATTTTTCTTTGATGACGTCGGTAAGCCCTATGGCGAGCCCCCATATTGCCAGCACGTGAACTGCCACCACGGCGAAGAATATATAGGTTCGCCGAGTGTTCGCCGATGTGTCTGCCCCAGGGCCCATCATCATGTTGTAGTGTCGCCTAGATAGTTTGGTTGTGCGGGTTGCGTCAGCGGATCGACTCTACTGCCGGCAACTTGATCTGTTCTGTCGAAACTGTTCTATCGAAAACTCTTTTCATCTTCGCGTCATCTCATCTTCGCGTCATCTTAAGCGCCTGTCCCGCTTCGCGAACGCAGACCGACTTGGTTTTGCGTTTGCAGCAGTGCATGCGCGCCGAAATCCCCCAACGGTCCGTTTGGTTGCCGCAACGCCCAACTCGACTCAATTTGTCTCGGGGCGGCGGCAGCTTTGTGGTCGGCTTGCGCCGCAACCCACAGACCGCGAAATCGGCGCGTACGGTATAAAGAATTGCCGTCGAAGGCAAGCGCTGATTGCAAATAAAGTTTCAGCCCTAATCGGGCGCAACCGAATTGCCGCATGCCGCACATACTGAGACGCGCTGTCAAGATTCTTCTCGACATAGCCATACTTCACGCAAAATCGCCGGAAAAACGAGGTGTCTGCGGGTTTTGCTCGGCGAACTTCGAGTCGCCTTGCGTATCGAGATAGGCGCCAGTGCGACGTGTCCGCAACGATATGTAAGTCCGATTTTTGCCATCTGCGCTGAACCTGGCGATCTCTCGTTATCTTGACAAATCCCTCTACAAAACCGATTCGACATTGCAAACGGCCAAGCAAGGACAATCGGGTTGAGTGGGCGCAGCGCAACAATCTCTATCTAGCGCGACGGCGCTCGCGCTGCTTGGTTCACTGCCAGCAATTGAGCCATCGTCCCAATGTTATGCCACACGCCGGCAAATAACTCGCCGCTTACGCGCCCTTTGCGCATTGCGTCTAGCCACAGAGGAACAACCGAAAACTTTCCCGGCCGGCAATCCGCAAACAAGGCCGGCGCCAAAATAGAGATACTTCCGAACGTCAATCGGGTACCGCTGCCGTTACAATCATCGGAAATTCGGCCGCACTCTAGGGAGAAGTCTCCTTGCGGGTGAAATTCGGGATTCGCGACCATCACCAAATGCGCTAGATCATCGCGAGCGAGTATGGCGCGAGAATCGAGTAATCGATAGTCGGTCCATAAATCCGCGCTTATCGCCCAAAACGGATCAGAGCCCAACATCGGTAAGGCTTGCAGAATCCCGCCGCCGGTATCGAGCGCGAGCGCGCCTTCGTCGCTGTACAAGATTTCGACGCCATAGCGACGGCCATCGCCGAGTGCGTCCTTGATTTGATCGCCGAGCCAGGCGATGTTGATAACCACGCGCTCGATGCCGGCGATTGCCAACCGCTCGACGTGATACTCGATCAACGCTTTGGCCGCGACCGTCGCCAGCGGTTTGGGATGCGCATCGGTAAACGGTCGCATGCGCTCACCGCGCCCGGCAGCCAAGATCATCGCCGCCTTCATACGAGTTTCGTCAGTAACGGTACGATGCGCATGTCGATGAACTGCGCGAGCGATTGCATTTCCGGATACGCAGGCAACACCGCGCGAATATAGTTCAGTGTGCGCGGAATATCGTTGAGATAGCCCCGCTTGCCGTCGCGATGCGCAAGTCGCGCAAAGATGCCGATGGCTTTGAGATGCCGCTGGACGCCCATCAGATCGAACCAACGAAGGAACTGCGCGTCGTCACCGACATCAAGCCCTGCTTGTCGAGCTCGATCGCGATAATCGCACAGCCATGCATGCACGCGCTCAATGGGCCAAGCGATATAGCAATCGCGCAACAGAGAGACCAGATCGTAGGTGATCGGCCCCCACACAGCGTCCTGAAAATCAAGCACGCCGGGATTAGGTCCATGAATCGCAGAATCTGTCGCCATCAAATTGCGCGAGTGATAGTCGCGATGGACGAACACCCGTGGTTGCTCAAGCGCCGAGTCGGTCAAGATCGCAAACACGCTAGCGAACAAGCCGCGCTCCGCAGCATCGATCGTTAGACCGAGATGGTTGCCGATAAACCATTTGGGAAACAATTCCATTTCCCGCTTTAGCAGCGCCGCATCGTAGGCCGGCAATTCGCCAACGCGAGAAGCGCAACCGGTTTGCATTCGCACCAACGTCGTCAAGGCGTCGCGATACAACAAGTCCGCCGATCTGCCCGTCGACCCGGTTTGCGCGAGTGTCGCAAGATAAGTGCAATGACCTAGATCCGATAGCAACAAAAAGCCTTCGGCGAGGTTTTGGGCGATAACCTTTGGAGCATTCACACCAGCATCGGCCAGCATTCCCGCGACATTGATATATGGCCGGGAGTCCTCCTTTTCCGGCGGTGCATCCATCACAATCCATGTTCGCTCGCTCGTTCGCCGGCCGTGACTCGCGCGAAAATAGCGACGAAAACTCGCGTCGGCAGACGCGACAGAGATGCGAATATCATTGTGACCGAGCGTCGCCGCGGTCCATTCTGTTAGCCGCTGTAATCGAACATCTGGCATCGTCGTCAAAGGTTTGGCTCCAACAAGAAGCAGTCATTATGCCCATTCTCTATAATGTTTCGCGATGCACACAGCGCCACAACTCACAACGCCGACCGAAATTGCAACGATGATTGTGCGAGCGGCGCTGATTTTCGTAGCTGGAATGCTGTCGTCGCAGGCAAGTTTTGCCGCCGAGTGCGTTGTGCCACGGCGCTGTGCCGCAGCGTGCGAAGGCCCGGATCCGCGTACCAACCCCGAACGCATCGCGCCCGGCGTCGATGTGCCGATCACGGTCTCGGCGAAAGAAACCGAGCGCTTTCCCAATGGCGATTTGCAACTGCGCGATCATGTGACTCTCCACCAAGGCGACCGCCAGCTTCGTACTGACGAAATCGATTACCGACAAGCGACCAACGATTTCCACATTCCGGGCCCGGTCGAACTCTCCGACAGCAACTTGGTCCTCACGGGCAGTGGTGCGCAAGTCGATCCGGCGGGCGCGGCGCAATTCGACCGCACTACGTTTGCGATTCCCGCACGCACTGGGCACGGCTCCGCCGAACATATTCGTCTGTCCCAAGACGGTGAACTGGATTTGCGCGAGGTGAGCTATACCACCTGCCCGACGCCACAGCCCGCGTGGGAATTGAAAGTGAAACACTTGCACATCGACCGGCGGGCAAGCATCGGCACCGGCTCCGGCGTTCGCGTCGATTTCAAGGGCGTGCCGATCTTGTATCTGCCGTATATTTCCTTTCCGGTTGGCAACGAGCCCAAGAGCGGCTTTCTCGCTCCCGAGCCCGGTCAATCTTCGCGAAGCGGCTGGCGCTTGTCTTTGCCGTGGTACTGGCGCATTTCCGACAAGGAGGACGCCACGTTCACCCCAACCTGGTATAGCTCGCGAGGCGTGGACGTCGGCGGCGAATTTCGTTTCCTGACCGCGACCGGTAAAGGTCAACTAAACGTCAATTACTTGCCGGACGATCGAGTAACCGCCACCGATCGCACCTTTGTCGAACTCAACGAACGCACCGACCTTACTTCGCGGCTGCGTTTCACGGCGTCAGGCGTCAACATCGGCGATCAAGCGTGGTTCGAGGACTTCGGTGGCGCAACATATACCAGCATCGTTGCGTTACCGCGCAGCGCGGAACTCGTCTATCGCGCCGACGAATGGTCGGTGCTGGCTCGCGCGTTGAATTATCAAATCATCGACCCGCGAATCGCACCCGCCGATCGTCCGTTCACGGTTCTCCCCCAGGTGGTCCTGTACGGCTATTTTCCGGACCGACTGTTTGGCATCACGGCGAGTATCGACGGCGAATTCATCGCCTTTCAGCACGGCATAAACGGCAACGCGAGTAACAACGCGTTGCGCCTCGACGTCCAGCCGCAATTACGTTGGCCACTGCGCGGTCATGGAATTTACGTCGAACCGGCAGTTGCGTATCGCTACACGTCATATCGAGTGGACAATCCGATATTGCCCACCGGAACTTCTGCATCGACCGGAACATTCAACACCGTCACGCTGTCGCGCGGAGCGCCCATCTTCAGTCTCGACAGCGGTCTCACCTTCGAGCGCGAGTTCGGCGTTAACGGCTCGCGGCTGGAAACTTTCGAGCCACGCTTTCTTTACGCTTATGTTCCCTTCCGCGATCAGAGCGAACTGCCGGTGTTCGACACCGCACCGCCGGATTTCAATCTCATTCATCTTTTCGAGACGGAGCGCTACGTGGGTGCCGACCGACTGGGCGATATCAATCACGTTGCGTTGGGTGTCACGAGCCGCGTGCTCGACACGACCGATGGACAGCAGTTTCTGTCGGCGACCGTGGGGGAGTTGTATCGCTTCTCTTCGCAGCGCGTCGGCTTGCCGGGCGAACAAGTGGATGGCGCGGGCGCTTCCGATTTAATCGGCGAATTAGACCTCTCGGCGGTCCGCAATTGGAACATGCACCTCGGCTTTCAGTGGGATCCCAATGCGCAACGCGATGAACGTACCGAATTGGGCCTTCAATATCGGCCCGGCGCGGGCAAAGTGGTGAACGTCGGATATCGTTATCGACGCCACAATTCGTTGGCTAGCACAATAACGAGTAGTTCGACCGCTGTCTCGAGTTCCACTGTTTCAAGTTCCACCGTCTCCGCCACCGCCGGCCCTGTGCCCGACGGTTTGCAACAGATCGACACTTCCGCGGCCTGGCCGATCGGCAATGCCTGGAGCGTGTACGGACGCCTCGTCTACTCGCTCAAGGACAGCTCCGCCATCGAGCGCATGGGCGGATTCGAATATCGTTCCTGTTGCTGGGGCGTGCGACTCTTGGCGCGCCGCTCGGTCAGCAGCCTTACAGGGACATCGGATTGGGAAATCAAGGCGCAATTGGAACTCACGGGATTGTCCAATGTCGGAAACCCCGTCGATGCTTTCCTCGCGCAGTCGATTCAGGGATACTCCTCCGCTCGCAACGATTTCAGCAGCACGCCCGTCTCGCAGCCCCAGACTCAAATCCAGACCCAGCCCTAAGCTAGATCATGACCCCAGCACCAATCTCTCGCCTTCTAACCATACTTAGCGGTCTTGCTTTACTAGCGCTTGCGAGCGGGACCAGTTTTGCGCAGACGCGCGAGTTGTCGAGCCGCGGCGAACTTCTGGATCGCGTTGCCGCGGTGGTCGGCGACGGAGTTATCTTGCAGAGCCAGCTCGACGCCGAAACCGAACGCATCGTGGCGCGACTGCGCGAACGAAAGACCGAACTGCCGCCGCGCGGCGTTTTGCGTCAGCAAGTATTGGAACGTCTGATCGTGCAGGAAATACAAATGCAAAGAGCCGATCGAGTCGGCATTAAAGTCTCCGATGAAATGCTGAACAGCTCACTCGAAGAAATCGCGCAACGCAACAAAATTCAGTTCAGCCAATTGCCGCAGACGCTGGCCGCGCAAGGTATCGACTATCGCGATTTTCGCGACGAAATGCGCCGCGATCTTACCATGCAAATGCTGCGGCAACGCGACGTGATTTCGCACATCAACGTCTCGCCGCGCGAACTCGAACAATTTCTCGCGCGTCAGGAAAAATTGCCGGACCAAAACGCGCAATACAATCTGTCGCATATTTTGGTGACCGTCCCGACAGCTGCGAGTACCGAACAGGTAGCAGCCCGCGAAGCGCGCGCTCGCGAAGCCTACAAAAAAATTGAGAGCGGCACCGACTTCGCGCAAGTGGCGGTGGCCTACTCCGACAGCTCGACCAACATTGAAGGCGGCGCGCTCGGCTGGCGCAAAGGCGCAGAACTGCCGTCGATTGTCGCCGAATTGATTCCGACCATGAAGCAGGGCGATGTCACACAGCCGATTCGCACGCCGAGCGGATTTCATATTTTCAAACTCAACGACATCCGCGGTGGCGAGCAACAGGCCGTCGTATCGCAAGTTCACGCGCGACACATTCTGTTGCGCACGAACGATCTGGAAGACGACAGCACCGTGAAACAGCGGCTGGAAAAAATTCGCGATCGCATCGTGAACGGCAAAGAGGATTTTGCGGCAATCGCCGCCGTTACCTCGCAAGACCCAGGTTCCGCGACGGAAGGCGGCGATTTGGGATGGGCGGGTCCCGGGACGTTTGATCCGGAGTTCGAGAAGCAACTCGATGCGCTCAACGAAAACGAGATCACACAGCCGTTCAAAACGAAATTCGGTTGGCACATAGTGCAGCTACTCGGCCGTCGCGTACACGACGCAACCGACGATGTGCGTCGGCAACGCGCCTACGCTGCGCTTCGCGACGCCAAAGCCGAAGAAGAAACGGAGTTGTGGATCCGTCGGTTACGCAACGATGCCTTCGTCGAGATTCGTCTCTAGCTACTCAGCTAGCTACTCAGAGTGACAGGCAGTGACGTGGCGGATCGACTGCTCTCACTTGTCCCGTCACCGCCGGTAGTCGAAACCTGTAATCTGTCGCCATGGTCGGCTCTCTTCCGCGTATCGTTCTCACGTCCGGCGAACCCGCCGGCATCGGTCCGGATTTATGTATAGAGATAGCTGCGCGGTCGTTACCCTGTGAATTGATTGTCGTCGGTGACCGCCGAGTTCTGGGCGCGCGTGCGCGACAACTCGGCAAGGAACTCGCGATACGCGACTTCTCACTTGGCCAGTCACTTGCTGAGGCGCACGCGCCGAACACGCTCACCATTGTGCACGTGCCAACCGCTGCTTCTGTTGTACCGGGACGGCTCGACGCAAAAAATGCGCACTATGTTCTTGCGATGCTCGATGCGGCAATCGATGGCTGTATGCGCGCCGAATTCGCGGCAATGGTCACGGCGCCTGTGCAGAAAAGCGTCATCAATGACGCCGGCATCGCTTTTTCCGGTCACACCGAATATCTCGCGGAGCATACTCAAACGCCGCTGCCGGTCATGATGTTGGTGGCAGGCGGTTTACGGGTTGCGTTGGCGACAACGCATCTTTCTCTGGCGCAAATTCCCTTTGCGATCACTCGCCAAACACTCATCGACATCGTGACCATTTTGGATCGCGATTTGCGACAACGATTCGATATCGCCGCGCCGCGCATATTGGTTTGCGGACTCAACCCTCACGCCGGCGAATCCGGACATTTAGGTCGCGAAGAAATCGACGTTATCGCACCCGCCATGAACGAATTGCGCGCGCAAGGATTGAAAATTATCGGTCCCGTTCCGGCCGACACGGCGTTTACGCCGCGCATGCTGGCGCAGTGCGATGTAGTGCTCGCGATGTATCACGATCAAGGATTACCGGTACTCAAGTACGCCGGCTTTGGTCACGCCGTCAATGTCACACTCGGACTGCCGATCATCCGCACGTCGGTGGATCATGGAACAGCGCTCGACTTGGCGGGATCGGGCAAAGCGGACGCCGGAAGTTTGCTCGCGGCCGTAGAGATGGCGATTGAGTTGGTCGCCAAGTAGCTGCGTACAGCGGGGGCGCTAGTGCTTCCGCGCCCATCACACAGCGCTTGCATTTAGTACTCCCCAATGTTTCCACGCAAAAGATTCGGTCAACATTTTCTACATGAGCGCAGCGTCATCGATCGCATTGTCGCCGCTATTGATCCGCAACCGGGCGAACGCATTGTGGAAATCGGCCCCGGTCTCGGCGCAATCACGATTCCCCTCCTTACGCGCCACGGCGAACTAGATGCGATTGAAATAGATCGCGATGCAATTCGCGAATTGCGCGTAGCGGCAACCGGCTTGGGCGCGTTACACGTTCACGAAGGAGACGCGTTGCAATTCGATTTGCACACACTCAAAGCGGGCGACCGCGAGCTGCGCGTCGTGGGTAATCTTCCGTACAATATCTCCACACCGCTGTTGTTTCGCTTGATCGAACAAATCGATTGCATTCGCGACATGCACTTCATGCTGCAAAGGGAAGTGGTGCAGCGCATGGCGGCCGCTCCCGGCGACGATGCTTACGGACGTCTGACACATGCTCGCGCCGCACGTTAAAGTCGAATCGTTATTCGACATCGGTCCCGGCGCGTTTCGTCCGCCGCCAAAAGTAACCTCGGCGTTTTTTCGCTTGCGACCGCATGCCACGCCGCCTTTCGCGATCAGCAATTACAGCAGTTACGCTCGTGTTGTCGCCTCGGCCTTTGCCCAACGCCGCAAGACCTTGCGCAATGCCTTGAAGCAGTTATTGACCGAACCGCAAATCCGCGCGGCCGGAATCGACCCGGGATTGCGCGCCGAAGTGATCGCACCCGAACAATACGCTGCATTGGCGGCGATCTATGCTTCGACAATAGAGTGACGAGTTAAGCGCATCACTCTGGACGCCGCGGCCAAATAGCGCCAAGATCGCGGAATGCACCATGGGCACAGCGGGGATTCCGATGAGCGCTTATAAAAAAATACTGTTGGTAGTCGACCTCTCCGAAAACAGCGATCTCATCGGCGAACGCGCCAAGGCGGTTGCCACATGCGATCAAGGCCGGATCACATTGCTCCATGTCGTCGAATATGTGCCGCTCGAACCGATGGGCGAAACCTTGATGCCGGCGGTGCAAATCGAAAGCGAACTCGTGCAGCGCGCGAAAACCAAATTGACCGAACTCGCGGATCGACTCGAACTCGGCGGTTGCGAACAGCTGGTTGAAACGGGGAGCATCAAGGCCGAAATCATTCGTGTCGCACAAGAACATCAAGTCGATCTCATCGTGCTCGGCAGCCGCGAACGCCACGGCATCGCAATCATGGTGAATTTCACCGAAGACACGGTGCTACACCAAGCGCCCTGTGACGTGCTTGCAGTACGACTCGGCAAGTAGCAAGTAACTGGCCGCGTTATGTTGGACGGCAGTCGGCCGGCATCGATAATCAACCAGCGGACCAGTGTCGCGCCTTGCTAGAATGCGCGCAGTTCTTTTCGAACTTGGCCGCCAATGACCGAAATCGCACACCGCCACCGTATTCGCATCGACGTCAGCACCAGCTACGTCGACGATCAATCGAAGCCGACTGAAGATCACTACGTCTTCGCCTACACCATTACGATCCGCAACGAAGGGAAGGTGCCGGCCCGATTGTTGACACGGCATTGGGTGATCACCGACGCGAACGGCA
>JAYTQU010000256.1:0-35803 GCA_043746555.1 Pseudomonadota bacterium
CCTGAAAAAACGCAGCGTACACGGCAGTACGTGAGTATTTTTCAGGCCGGTGCAACGCCGCACCGCGCGCTTCAGCGCAACCTGACAAAGTAGAATTAATGCATCATCAAGTATCGGCGCTATGGTGAGAACGCCGCCGGAATCATCGTTAGGTTAATCGAGCATGAAACCGATCTTGGAACTGCCGGACATGGCAGACGACAGGGTAGGCGACTGGTTCTTTGAATCAATTGATACAGTCGGCGCAAGGTTTTATCTTGTCGTAACCTTAAACGAAAACGGCGACCGTTAGGCCGCCGTTCGTTAGATGGTCGACTGCTACCAGCTTGCGCTGGAACAGTGGTAATGGCCTATTAAGCCTTACGCCGACGCACTACACCGAGACCGAAGAGTCCGAGTCCCAGCAGCGCAATCGTACCTGGCTCCGGAACCGACGTACCGCCGCCGCCGGTAATGGTCTTACCGCTCGACAGCAAGCTCGAAAATCCAGCAGGATAGTCCGCGCCCGCATCGAAGAAGGTATGCGTAAAGCCTAACCCGCCAAAGAAGCCGACGTCGTAAGCCTGGTGAGTCCAGCAACCCAATGGACCCGGTTGCGTAAAGCCGTTCGCGATACCGTCCGCCGTGACATGCTCACCGTCCGAACAGCTGGAACCGCTCAAGCCGCCGCCGACACCCGCCACGTGAGAGTTGCCCACGCCGCCGGCGCCAATGGCGAAGTCCCATGCCGCACCGCCGATGTAGTTTTCAATCATCACCGTGCCGCCAGCCGCGAGGTAAGCGAGAATATCCGCTTCATGCCCTGCCGGTAGAGAGTCGTTTTCCGTGCAGCAGCCATTACCGGCTAAGAAGTAAAGTGCAGCGAAATTACCAAGCGCACCCGCGGCGGTCAAATCAGATACTCGCGAAATCGCATGAGTCGTGGTTCCGATTGATCCCGCAACAACCGATCCACCGATCACGGCGATCGTCCGCGGATCCGCGCCACCAATTGCCGACCACACCTGATCTCTATACGCGGCAGCGTCGGCAACGCTGTTGGAGTGAAAACCGATAGCGTCACTGCCTTCCAAAATAATGGTTCCGGCATTCGCCGATTGAGCTGCTGCGCCTAGACTCAGCGTTGCCGCCGCGGCCCAAACGAATTTCTTTGAAAAATTAGTCATTGTTCTTACCTCAGTACAAATTCCTGTAATCAATTGAACTCTCGATCCCAATAAAGATTTATAGTCAAGGTAACGAGATGCATGAACTTTGCCAAACTGGCAAACTCCTAACAGATCATAAAGTTAGTGAGCTAGTGGGCAACCAGAAACGATGATTGTGTTCACTGGCTGTTAGATAATTCGACGCTAACATAGGGAAATGCAAACTCGCCCGTCCGGCTAAGAAGTGATTTGTTGCACGTAGAGTAATTATAAGTGAGAAGTTTATTGATTCCCGACTGTTCTGCATCCGTTCTACGGCAGCGCGCTAGTGCGCTGGTAGCCTTCCTCGAATCGTCAAGCGGAGTTCGTTAAAGCCATGCCCCGTCCCGATATTCACTTTCCGATTAAAGACGCCGCGCTGCGCGATGATGTGCATGTCCTGGGCGGCTTAGTGGGCGAAATGTTGCGCGATCAAGGCGGCGATGAACTCCTCGACCTTGTTGAAAACGATCGGCAAATGGCGATTGGCCGACGATCGGGCGATGCCGAGGACGCGCTGCAACTTTCGTTGCGTACTCGCGGTCGCGATGCGCATCAAGCACAAGATTTAGTTCGCGCCTTCTCCACCTGGTTTCAAATGGTGAACATGGCGGAAAAGGTGCATCGCATCCGTCGTCGTCGTCAATATCTCAGCGGCGACGGCACGCCTCAGCCGGGCGGAATCGAAGAGGCCATCGGGCTGCTCAAGTCGAAGGGGCTGACGCTCGACAATATTCGCAAACTCCTTCTAGAACTTTGGATCGAACCGGTGTTGACCGCGCATCCAACCGAGTCGACGCGGCGCACTATTCTGCGCAAACAACAAACGGTGGCCGAGCTATTACTGCGCAGACTCGATCTCGCGCCCGGCGCCGCCGAGCACCGCGAAATCATCGCGCGGATTCGTCAGGAAATTACTTCCGGCTGGCAAACCGCGGATAACTCGCGCGGCCGATTGACCGTAGCCGACGAACGCGAGCACGTCTTATTCTTCATCGTCGAAGTATTGTACGAAATCGTGCCGGTGTTCTACGAGGAAATTGCCGCTGCGCTCGAAAAAATCTATGGCCCGGAAGCCCGTTCGCTGGATATTCCCGAGATCATTCGTTTCGGCTCGTGGGTCGGAGGCGACATGGACGGCAATCCGGATGTGCACGCTAAGACCATTCGCGAGACGATGATTCGACAACAACAACTGATCGTCAATCGCTATTTCTTGGAATGCCAGCAGCTCGTGGAATTGCTTTCACAAAGCGCCAGTCGCGTTGGCGTATCGCAGACGTTGCTCGATCGAATCGAGCAATACATGGTCTTGCTGCCTGCCGCGCCGAGTTTGTCGCCTGCGCGACAAGACAACATGCCGTATCGCGTTTTGCTTGGGCAGATCATGGACCGATTGCGTGCGACCTACGACGGCCGGCAGAACCACTACGAAGAAGTTTCGCAACTAATCGACGACATCGGTTTGATCGTCGTCAGCCTAGAACAGAATCGCGGGACGCATGCCGGATTGCTGCCGGCGCGGCGGTTGTTGCGACGAATTCGAACCTTTGGATTTCATTTGGCGACGCTCGACGTTCGTCAACACGCCGACGTACATCAAGCGGTGCTGGCGCAAGGATTCGGCGATTCGCAGTGGACGACGCGATCCTCCGAGCAACGCACGACAAAATTGCTGGCCGCGATTGGCGCCGATTCCGGCCCGGTCAAGGTGCTCGACGCTACGGGCAAGCGCAGTCTGTGGGTTTTCGATACCTTGGCGCATTGTCGTCACCGTTATGGACAAGACGCGATCGGTCCATACATCGTCAGCATGACGCATGGACCGGACGACGTCCTTGCTGTTTTGTTGTTGGCCCGTTGGGCCGACATTGCCGACCGTCGCAACGGCGACGTACTTGTCGATGTTGCGCCGCTATTCGAATCCGTCGAGGCGCTTGAGAACTGCGGCAATGTGATGTCACGGCTATTTGCCGAACCATTGTATCGTCGCCATCTTATGGGGCGCGGCAATCATCAATACGTCGTGGTCGGTTACGCCGATAGCAACAAAGACAGCGGCGTGATGACTTCGCGCTGGATGGTGCGCAAAGCGCAAGAGTCGTTGGTGCGTGTCGCTGCGGAACACAACGTCGAACTGACAATCTTTCATTGGCGCGAAGGCGCTACGAGTCGCAGCGCCGCGCGCAACGAATCGCTGGTGCGCAGCGTTCCGGCCGGATCTATCTTGGGTCGCTTGCGACTTACCGAGCAGGGTGAACTAATCAACGAGAAGTATGGACTGCGACCGATCGCGCTTCGAGTCTTCGAGCAATCGTTTCATTCGCTGGCATTGGCGGCAGCGGGCGTCGCGCCGCCTGAACAAGTGGCGCCGCGCTGGCGTGCCGCGATGGAATTGATTGCTCGTTCGGCAAGCGAGGCGTATCGCACGTTATTGCAACAGCCCGGCTTCGACGACTTCTTTCGCGACATCACGCCTATCGATGTGATCGAACGCATGCAAATCGGTTCGCGGCCGACGGTGCGCGACGATCGCGACGGCGTTGCCGGTTTACGCACCGTGTTGTGGTTGTCGGCCTGGGCGCAATGTCGCTATTTGATTCCCGGATGGTATGGCGCAGGCACCGCGTTGGCGGCGCTGGAAACGGAAGTTGGCGGCGAGATCATCGGCGATTTGTATGCGCATTGGTTCTTCTTCGAGAATCTAATCGACGATATCGAATTATCGCTGGCGCGAGCCGATATGGAGATCGCCGGTTCCTACGATACGTTGGCGAAGACCGAACACGAACCGATTGTGCGTGCGCTACGCGACGAGTACGCTTTGGCGCAGGCGCACGTGCAGAAAATTAAAGGTTGCGCGCGACTGCTCGATGGCGAACCGACATTGCAACGCTCGATCCGCTTGCGCAATCCGTACATCGACCCGATGCACCTCATGCAAGTCGATTTGCTCAAGCGCTGGCGCGATGGCGGTCGCAACGACAACGAATTACTCGCTGCGCTACTAGCCTCTGTGACCGGAATCGCGTCGGGTTTGCAGGGCGCGTCATAAAAGACTCGCCTCAAAGACTCGCCTCAATCCGCATCAAAAGCGAAATCCTATTGCTACATCCGAAACCGGATACCACTTGACTGCGCTAACCCAACTGCCA
Organism: Pseudomonadota bacterium; assembly: GCA_043746555.1. Taxonomy (GTDB): domain Bacteria; phylum Pseudomonadota; class Gammaproteobacteria; order Steroidobacterales; family Steroidobacteraceae; genus CAZQYC01. The sequence goes on from JAYTQU010000256.1 coordinate 4,343, forward strand.
ATTGTGTACAGATATAGTTGCGAGGCGTTTGACGAATCCTAACTTCGGTGTTGGAGGGTCAAGCGCGTTTTTGTTCACACGCTTGCTCAGTTGCGCGGAGCTCAAAACGGTTAGTAGCATTTTTTCTTAGTGAAATGCAGATAGCCTACGCCGACGCCCAGCAGCCAACGCCGAGACGCACAGGCACCAAGATGATCTTGCCGTACTGGTTGTATTTGAGTCCGACGCCGCCGATGAAATACGCGCTGCCTTCGACGCCGGGAAAGCGTCGGAATAACGCTGCGTCATTCGGTAGCTTGTAGATCAACACAAAGACTTTCGCGGCATTGCCGCCGAAATCGAATTCGATCGACGGACCTTGCCAGTACACTTTGCGTTCTGCGCCGCTCTTGCTGATGAGATCGCCGCGACCATAGCGGAGTCTGACCCCAACGGCGCCGCCGGCTTCTTCGCAGTGAGTGGCGTATTTCCGGAAAGCGATGGCCGCAAGCGGTGAACGAGTTTGCCGGCGCCGCAGTCCAAGTGAAATTCGACTATGCTGTGATTTCCCGCCAGTGCTTTTATACGGACCAACAATGAAAATATCGGCGCGATATCTTAGTTGCTTCGCAATTGCGTGTTGGATTTGCGGCTGCGCGGGTGTTTCATCGCGAGCGACGCTCCCGGCGGATGTCGACCTCGCCATATTCGACGGACATTGGCGGCTCGATGCCCAAGCCAGCGACGATGTGCGCGCCAGACTGTTACCCAAGTTCGAGGAAAACGAAAAACGCTGGCGGCGCAAGGCCGAGCGCTTCGACGATCAATCGCCGCAGGAGGATCGTCATGGCGACAGTAAAGGTGAAGGTCACGGCGAAAAGCGCGGCGAGAGTCGCGATGCCAATCGCGAAGACGGCATTTCCAACCTGCGTTGGTTGCAGCGCGAACGGCAGAAGGACGTGCAAACTCTGCTCGCGATGCTGATGCCGGCAACCCAACTCGATATCGAGCACATTGATCGTTCGTTGCGTATCGCCACCGACAAAGGCGAAGGCACGCGCGTCATTACGCCGGGCGAGGAGAGCGCGCTATTTTTGCCTGCCGGCGGTTTCAAGGTCACGTCGGGCTGGGACCATGGTGGATTGTTGATTGAATCGCGCGGAACCGGCGATAACAAACTTCGCATTCTCGATCGATACACACTTCGCGACGGAAAACTCGAGGAGCGTATGGAAGTAAAGATTCCCAATATCGGCAAGCAATCGTTTCTATTTATTTACCTACGATGAAATCACTGCGCTCTTATCTGTCGTTGATGATTGTCATTGCGCTCGGGACCGGCGCAATGCTCGCGGTGCGTTTCTATTTGGTCGAACCCGAGGCGCAGTCGTTGGCCTGCGTTGTAAACAATTCCGGTTGGCGCTGCGCATTACGCGAGGCGGCGGTGTTCGGATTTCTGCACAATGTTTTCGGATGGACGGCGTTGTTGACCGGAATATTCGCCACCGTCGCTCGATGGCGTTGGTTGGCGTTTTTCGCCATCGTCGCCGGGATCGGCGGTGCCGTGCTATATACGTTCGACTTGAGTGGTGCCGGTCTGTTGCTCGGCGCGTTGGTGTGGATTCGAAGCGATTCGCATGCGCCATTGACCGACGGCAGTGCTAACGGCGAACAGCGCGCATAAACCGCACCAGATGAGCGCGCGAGTGTTCAGCCACGTTTCATGGAACGCGATGTAAACGGCTGCGATCGATACGATCGACGCGAGCAACGCTTCTTCGCGATCGAACGATTCGCTCGTAGTAATTACTCGGCGCGATATCATTGGACATTCAAGCAACGTCGCCCATTCAAGCAACGCGAACCCAATTGCTGGGGCGGCCATCAGTGCAATGGGAAAATCGCGACCGCGACCCGCGTAACTCAAGCCGAGACACACATAGGCGATTCCAAAAAGGACCAACACGCGCGTGAGACCCAGCGTGCGAGCAATGCCATCGAATGATTGCGCGCTGCGGTCCGCGCCGTAGCCGATGCGATGAAGGATGGTGGCGATGCCTATTGGTCGGGGTAGTGACGCACCGTCAACCCATCGTGCAATGGCGAGCGACACAGCGATCCACGCGCACCATCCCGTGAGCGCCCACGCACTCGTGGCAATCCAATCGAGCGTGCCGAGATTCGAAGTCGACATGTACGTCCACTGTGTGTAACTCAGGCTACCGGCAGCGTGACCGGCAATCGCAAGTAAAGCGATGGCGCGCGGCGATGGTCGCGGTCGCAAAAAATACGCGCCGCATCCGAACAGCGCCGCGCCGAAGAGCGCCGTCAACGCCGCAATTCGCCACGATGCATTTGCGATCACTGGCCCCGCGAAAGAAAATTTCTCTAGGCCTTGCGCATCGTATAGCCCCCAGTAACCGCCGACCGTTCCTTCTTGACTACGCTTCCACGGTTGATCGAAGGCCTCAATGATGTTGTAAGGAATTTTTTCGCGCTCGGCGTACTCGACGAATTCGCGGACGAAGCGCGCCTCGTTGGTGAGGCTTGGCGTTGCATTTAGTCGCGGACGGCCCGCGCTGGGCCACCCAGTTTCACCTATGAAAACGCGCTGTTTGGGGAACGCGGCTTGCACTTTTCGGAAAATGTTTTGCACATGATCGAGCGCCCGGTCGATGTCGATCGGATTGTCTTCCCAATATGGCAAGATGTGGATCGTGATGAAATTCGTAGAGCGCGCGAGAGCAGCATTGCGTAACCAAAACTCCCAGACATCCGCGTACGTGACCGGCACGTGCGTCGCCGCGCGCACGCGCTCGATCAATGCTCGCAGTTGTTCCGCGGTCTGTTCGCGTCGTAGCAGCACTTCGTTGCCGACGACCACCGCCGTGACCACATCCGAGTACTCATTGGCGAGTGCAATCCCGCGCGCGATTTCTCGATCGTTGCTCGGCGCGTCCGAACTAATCCACAAACCCATCATCACTTTGAGCCCAAGTTCGCGCGCCACACTCGGAACGCGATCAAGCCCTTCGGATACTGAATACGTGCGTACGCAACGAAACCGTTCGGCTAACAACTTCAAGTCGACGGCGACTAGTGCGCGCTGTGTCGCGACATCGAGCAGGTGGCCATTGTGGCTGGGCGTATACGAAGCGCATTCGAGTTTCTCGGTCGTCGCGTTGGGTAAGGATTGCGGACGCCCGGAGCGCCAAGTGTTGAACAACAAAAGCAAGGCCAGCGCAAGCAACGCGCCCGCGACAACGCCGACTTTCCAATTGGGCGGTGGCGATTTCGTTGCAGTCTCGATTGATGGAGCGGATGGGGCGTGCATCGGTGGGCAGCTTAGCGGTGCGCAGTGTGAATGCCAAGCCAGGTTAGTCCAAGTTGTAACGGGCGAACGGCGGCGCTCCATTTTTTGCTCAGCTGCAGTCAGTTGAAGCAACCCTAGAAGCAACCATGGCGGCGACGATGGCGCGCTTGTCTATGGGCCATTTGCAAACAATGTTTTCCTGAACAGGTTTTTCCTCGGCAACTTCTCAATGTGATTCATGCAAACCAAAATCTCCGCCGCTCAAGAAAGCAACGACGCCGCTCGACTCGCCAATCTCAAGCGCTTGTTTGCGCCGCGCTCTATCGCCATCGTGGGGGCATCGACGTCCAGCGACAAAGCGGGTTATCAAGCTGTGTTATCGCTCAAGGAATTCAAAGGCGAGATTTTTCCTGTCAATCCCAAAGCGAGCGAGATCCTAGGGCTAAAGGCGTACCCGTCGTTAAAGGCAATCGGCAAGCCCGTCGATCTCGTTATTTTTGCGGTGCCCGCCATTGCGTGCGTGGAGGCGGTTCGCGAAGCAACGCAATGCAACGCGGGCGGCGGACTCATCATGAGCGGCGGATACGCGGAAGCGGGTCCGGAAGGCGCCGCGATTCAGGAGCAGATTAAAACACTGTGCCGCGATTCGGGCTTTCGTTTGCTCGGACCGAACACCGCAGGCTTCGTGAACACGCACGAATCGCTGATCGCGAGCTTTGCCGCCGGCACGGAGCATATTCGCAAAGGCAATGTCGCCGTGCTGGCACAAAGCAGCGGCATCAATTTTATGGTGAGCTTCTTTATCAGTCGGCCGGGCTACGGAGTGTCATGCGCGATCGGCGTGGGCAATGCGGTCGATACCGATGTCGCGGACGCGCTGGAATTTTTGGTCGAAGATCCAAACACGCACGCGATTGCGTTGCATCTGGAAGGCATTCCCAACGGTCGGCGCGTGTACGACACACTCAAGCGCGTCACACCGCGCAAGCCGGTGGTGGTGTTGGTGGTGGGACGAGAAGACGTTGGCGACTTCGCGCAATCGCACACCGGCAATCTCATTGGCTCTTACGAGCTAAAACGCAACGCGCTTAGGCAAGCGGGCGCGATCACGGTCGCGACAACCGAAGAATTGGCCGCAGCGGCGACCGTATTGTCACTGCATCGGCTTGCTCCGAAACCGCAGCCCGGCATCGGTGTGTTGACTGGGCAGGGCGGCGCCGGTCTCATCATGCTCGATATGTTGAAGGCGGCCAACGTCAGTGTGCCGACTTTGCGCGCGGCCACGTCGGCGCGCATCGCGACGTTGCTCCCACCGATGACGTATTTGAAAAACCCCGTCGATACGGCTCGTCCGGGTCCAACATTTCCCGATGTATTGTCGGCATTGGCAGCCGATGATCAGATCGACGCGACGATTGCATTTGCGCTTCACGAACCGGCAACGTTGCAACCGGAGAACGTCGTTCCGCGTGTGCAGCAGGCGGTTCGCAAGCCGGTGATCTTCGGTACGGCAGGTGCGGATGTTTGCATTCGGCCAACAATCGATGCGCTACGAGGCCATGGCGTGTATAGCGCGGAATCGCCGGAACGCTTGGCGCAAACCGCCATCGTGTTGGCGCACGATGCGATCGCGCAGTGGCGGCTCGCGCAGCCCGTCGCCGTAGCGAAGCGAAACTTCACCCCGCTAAAGGCGGGGCAAACTGTGGACGAACACGCCGCCAAGCAATTGATCGAAGCGTACGGGATCACCGCGACGCAAAGAATCGCGTGTGCAACGCGCGCCGAAGCACTAGTGGCATTCAAATCTTTAACGAAGCCCGTCGTCGCAAAAATTCTGTCGAGCGAGATCGGACACAAAACCGAAGCCGGTGGCGTGCATCTACATATTGCGGACGATGCGGCGCTCAATCGCGCGCTCGATGCACTCGATAAAATTCCACTCGAAGGCGCTCGTCGTTATCTCATCGAGACGATGGCGGCGCCCGGATTAGAGATTATTGTCGGCGCGGTGCGCGATGCCAGCTTTGGTCCAACGATTATGGTCGGCGTCGGCGGAACGATTGCCGAAGCGATCAAAGATACCTCGACTCGCGTCGGACCGATCTCGTTGACAGAGGCACATCCAATGTTGAGCGAGCTGCGCGCTTCGTCGTTACTCGACGGCTGGCGCGGCAGTCCGAAGTTAGATCGCGACGCACTTGCCGCAACCATCGTCAACTTGGCAAGCATTCTCGATTCGCAACCCACAATTCGCGAAATTGAAATCAACCCGCTGCGCGTCTATCCAATCGGCGTGATGGCGCTCGATGCGTTGATTGCGACGGGATGAGAAAAACACGCGCTCGCATCCTCCGCTGACACGGGCTACAGTAACGAAGTTCCAAAACGCGCCGCAAACATATCGCGGGACGCAACCACGGCGAAAAAAATATCTACCAGCGTCGTATAAAGCTGTAACACCGCGCGTATGTTGTCAGCGACAGGTTCGATGATTGTCAACAGACTCAAGCGCCGCTGCAAACAGATAGTGTCTGTTGATGACTTGCTGCATAATTCCGCTGCAATAATCGGCCGCGCTTGTATGCTATGCGGGCAGTCCAGTCGGCGAACTTTGGGTGCCGGCTTTATTGCGTATCCATCGATTGACCAAAAATTAAAGATGAATGGAGTGTGAGAATGAATATCCGATGGTTGAATTCAAGTTTGCTAGTCGCTGTTGCAGCACTCGCAACCGCTTGTGGCGGCGGCGGCGGTAGTAGCGGAGATACATCGCAGCCTCAGGTCATTGTCTTATCGAATCAAGGCCCGATCAGCGGGCAGGCCGGCATTACAGTCAACAATACGGCGTCGGGCGGCGCGGGCACGGGCGCAATTAGTTATGCGAGTAGCAATCCGGCGGTGGCGACCGCAAGCGCAACAACGGGTGCGGCTTCTTTGCTGACGGTAGGCAGTGCAACGATTACCGCAACGAAAGCTGCGAGTTCCGGGTACAACTCTGCAACCGTGTCTTACATTTTGAACGTAACTCAGGGAACGCAGACGATCGGGTTTGCGCAAACCGGACCTCTCAACGTGCTGTTTGGCTCGGTCAGTAACAACGCAGCGAGCGGTGGGGCCGGTGCTGGTGCGGTGGCCTATGTCAGTTCGAATACGAATGCCGTAACCGTCGACTCCGCTGGGGCCGCAACGGCAGTCGGTGTCGGAAGCGCCGTGATTACGGCGACGAAGGCGGCTGATGCGAACTACATGCAAGCCCAGTCGACGTACTCAATCAACTCGCAAACGCCCGACAAAATCAGCGCTTTCATTGGCGCAACAGGTGCAGACGTGAACTTGCCGGCGAGTGCTAACGGCAAACAGTTCGGGCGTGCGCGCGTTGCCGACTGTTCAATCACGGACACGGTTGCGACTTGTGCCAACGCCGAGTTGAACTCTGTCAACGGCACCTCGATCAGCGATACGCGAGCGACGCTGACGACTCCCGCGTACTACGCAATCGTCAATGGGTCGACGGTGGGAACGCCGATCGACGTGCGTACCGATCGATTCTCAAACCGCATCGGACACGCGGCGGTCTATTTCAACAATCGCTACTGGGTGATCGGCGGCGGCGAAGCCATTGTTCCGAATGTGGGGTCGAAGCAGTACGTCGCGAAAGCGGATGTCTGGTCATCCGCAGATGGCAAAGTGTGGAAGCTAGAAACGAGCGACGGCGGATTTGGCGCGCGTTGGTTTCATCAAGCAGTGGTGTACAAAAGATAAAGAGTGATGTGGGTGATCGGTGGAGTGAATTCAGTCGGTGGTCACGATTCGGACGTGTGGTCTTCGACGGATGGCAAGAACTGGACTTTGGTGACGTCATCGATCCCGTTTGCGTTTGTGACGTCGGAAGATCTCAATGTCACCGTATTCAACGATGCAATGTGGGCAGTGTTCGCGGGCACAACCTATTCATCCATCGATGGTTTGACTTGGACGATGAAGTCGGCAGTTGGAGCAATCGACAGTGGCGTGCATCGTGGTAACGCGTCGCTCACGGTATATGCTGGAAACCTTTGGTACATTGGTGGAGCGAGAAATTACGATGGCACTCTCAGTACGGCTGCCAATTCGGCGAACGATGTCTGGAGTTCGTCAGATGGCATCGCGTGGACACAGGTGTCGGCAGGGGCGCCCTTTGCCTCACGTTGGCGGCACATGGCATTTGTGGCGAACAATCGCCTTTGGGTTTTTGGTGGCATAGGTAAAACCGCCGGCGTCGACGGTGCCGTAACTGCCGATGCGTGGTCGACGACGGACGGTCAATCTTGGACAAAGGAAAACGTCAACGCTCTGGCGCGCGGATTTTTAATGCAAGTCGTGCAGGAACCAACCAAGGCGACGTTGATTGGCGGCGTCCAAGTCGGCGTCGCCAACAATGTCTGGCAAACGACCGATGGTACGAATTGGTCGGAGCTTTCGTCGCATGCGCAATTTTCGCCGCGGCTCTTCGCGCAGGGTATAGAGTTCAATGGCCAGATGTGGTTGGTGGGCGGAATTGCGACAAATGGCGACATTGCCGATTACGCTACCAACGAGATTTGGCGCAGTAGCGACGGTGTCAATTGGTCGCTGGTTACACCTAGCGGCCCAATTTTCTCGGCTCGTAACTCACATGGCCTGGTCGTCTTCAACAATCGACTCTGGGTGATCGGCGGCCAAAACAATCCTACCGGCGTTACAGGCGCGAATGTCCGGCTGAATGACGTGTGGTCCAGCGCCGATGGAATAGCGTGGCGACAAGAGACTGCCGGCGCGGCATTCTCGCCGCGTATCGTAGGCTACGGCGTTACCGTGTTTGAGGGGAAAGTCTGGGTTATTGGCGGATGCACATCGGCTACGACCTGCGTTAACGATGTATGGTCATCCGCCGACGGGGTGACCTGGTCGAATGCAACACCGAATGCTGCGTTTTCCCCGCAAGTTTCGACCGTCACTACCTTCAATAACGCGCTGTGGTTGATCAACGGTGAGAATTCTACGGGTGGCGTCATCATGGATGAGATATGGCGCTCGACCGACGGCATCAATTGGACCCAACAGACGCCAGGAACTCATTTTGCGTCACGAACGCGTTTTGCGATCGCAGCGCTAAACAACCGACTGTACGTCGTTGGAGGAATCTCCGACGGCACCAATGCCAACTATGGAACCGCTATTCGTTACAACGACGTGTGGTCCAGCGCCGACGGAGTGACTTGGCGGCAAGACACCGCCGTGGCCCCTTTCTCGCCGCGCTCGCTGCATGCGCTGATTACGCACAACAACGAGCTTTGGCTCATTGGCGGGTACGACTTGGACACCAACAATGACGTGTGGCGCTCGAGTGATGGAGTGAATTGGCGCGTCGGCTTCAGTCACGATATCACCGCGCCCTGATTTACAAGTGTTGACAGGTCTCGGCCGATCCGATCGGTCGGGACCTCGTCATTCACGCGATTAACGAAAGCGCAGAAATAGCGTTTCGCGAACAATCCATTCGGTCAAGTTTTTGCGCCATCGATACAGTAAATTACTCGCGCCGATTTCCCGTTGCGGCAAATCTTAATTCGCAAGCGGCTTGCATTCCGACTTCAATCCTGTATATATTGCCAGCTACTGGCTATGCGTCCAGTGTGGAATAAAGGTGCTCTATGTCATCCGCTGCTTTAACGCCCAAGCAACGTCTCGTGCTCGAGTGTATTCAAGACGCCATCTCTGAGTCTGGTATGCCGCCAACGCGCGCCGAGATTGCCACACATCTGGGCTTCAAGTCCGCCAACGCAGCCGAAGAACATTTGCGCGTCCTTGAGAGAAAGGGCGTATTGGAATTATTGCCGGGTGCGTCGCGTGGCATTCAGCTCAAAGATTCTCTACGCGAGCAAATGGGTTTGCCGCTGATTGGTCGGGTTGCAGCCGGCAAGCCTATTCTCGCGGAAGAGAACATCGAGTCGCGTTATCAAGTCGATCCCAAAGTCTTTCAACCGCGCGCGCACTATTTGCTCAAGGTCATCGGCATGAGTATGCGTGACATCGGCATTTTAGACGGCGACCTCGTGGCCGTGCATCGCACACCCGAGGTGCGCAATCGCCAAGTCGTGGTTGCGCGGTTGGAGAACGAAGTGACCGTAAAGCGGTACAAACAAGCAGGCGGGTCGATCGTCTGGTTGATGCCGGAGAACGAAGACTTCGAACCCATCCGGGTCGACTTGCGCGAGCAGTCGCTCATTATCGAAGGGGTCGTTGTGGGCGTTCTTCGACGTGGCGGTACGAAGAGCATGTTGCAGTAGCACTAGCAAAAGAGCGCCCGCTCACGGCCCGGTGGAGTCACCTCAGTAAAGTCAACTCAGTAAAGTCACCTCAGTAACGTCAACTCACTGGAACCAATTCCGTGGAGCCAGTGGCTACTCCACGCTCCCGAGAGCCGATTCACTTCGAGTGAGCTTGGCGCGATGAGATCTTCGTCGATCCTACGAGAGATTGTTCCGTCGGTCGCAGGATGATTCGCGCTACTTCTTTAGTCGCGACCAAATGGCCGGTTGCGTCGTGCGAATGACGAGCGCTAAAACGAGCGCCACAGCGGCATAGAAAAAAGCCCAACCGATGTACATCGGAAAGTAATGGAATACGCCGTCACGATAGGCCATCACTGATTGAGCGCTAGTCAGTTGTCCCGAGAACAGGAAGAAGCTGTACGTCGAAATCGCGTAGGCCGCGACACACGCGAGCCCCAAACTAACTATGAGTTTGACTGTGCCCACAACTTGGGCCAGCTCGTCCTTGCGGCAAATAAATCCTGCGTACCAAAGGCAGGCGTACGTTGGGATTAAGAAAACATAGGCCGGAGTGAAACACCATTCGCTGATACCGCCTGCAAACGACAGTTGATCGGCGAGCGCTGCGGCACCGAACAGCAGAGCAAACGCCAACGATGATGGAATCCAAAGACCGGCGAGGAAGAATGCCGCGAGCGTGATGTCCGGCGCATTGATAATGGACGTAGAGAAATTAGTGCGAGTGATCAGCACCAGCGCGATCAGCATGAACGCCAACCAGGGACGAACCAGCAAAGACTTCAACGACATCGCTTACTCCAGGCAGTAATTTGAAACCCTGTGCGACGCGGAGGCTGAACAGCGAGAAGGATCTTCCGCCGTTAGCGTCGCCCGCCGCGACACAAAACGAGATCATATCGGTTGGTACCGATGCGCCGGGCCGGTCTCCGGGCTCACGAGTGGGCGTCCTTATTCGAGCCGACCTTCCCGCGTTTGCAGTGGTCTTAAGGCTCAATCGCTTTGCACTCGCTACCGTTGCGGGGGCAGCGTCGGTTCAAGTTGTGCGACTCGTCCGAACTTCCCGTTTCACTCGCGACCGCCGTAGCGACGATCATCGAGCACCTTGCGCGATCGGCATGGTGCGCTATGCGAGTATTGCGCGTCAAGCGCTGCGACACGTAGGAATATCTCGACGAAAACGCAGGTAATAGTGCTGGCTGTCGTCCGTGACGCGCGGCACGATGGGCTATCAATACGTAGCAAATTAAGGAGGATGCCGTGAACACGACAGCGAAAGGCCGTCAATTTTCAACTCGCAGCAGGATGCAACGGCCCGTTTGGAAGCGATGGCTGCGATTCAGAATATCGTTCTCAATCGCATGGTCGGCAATGGCGTTGGGGCTTGCAAGCGCCACGGCACGCGCCGATCACCCGATCTTTCGCTGCGAATCTCAAGGACACGTCACCTATTCCGATGTTGTCTGCGCCACCGCGGCCGATAAAACGGAAGTGGCGGCTGAGTCGCTCAATCTTTATTCGGTCAATGATTCGACGCTCAATGATTCGATGCTCAATGAGTCGACGCGCAAGGCGAGTCACGCGATCTCGTCTCGTGCGACAAACGCGAAATCGACCGCCGTTCGCCGAGCTAACGGCACAAGCATCGCCGAAGATCAAATGCGTCACAAACAGCGTTGTAAAGACTTCGCCGACCAACTCGACATGATCGCGGAAAAAATATGGGCTGGCCCGCCGGGAGGAAAGCATGCGGCCCGTGCAAATCGTTTGGCCGATCGTTTGGCTGATCGGCTGCTCGTTCGGCAGCGTAAATTAGAACAGCAACGACACGACGAGAAATGCCATTGAAGAAATGCCTTTGAGTATGGGCGGTTCGTGACCGTCGAGATTGCTAACAGCCGTATCTTCCGAATGCTCGCCGAGCGCCGAGTTCAATACGACCGCAATGCGCACGCCGGCCTTGGTAAGTTGTTCCGCGACAATTGATCGCGATGAAGCGATGTATTCGGCTGGAAGACTGATGATCTTAGCGTCAGGCGGGGCGCGCATCGCGCACGAGAAGTCGGGTAGCGTTCGATACGCTTCTGCAACGCCGATCCTGTGCGTTTCCACGGCCCACGAATTAACGTCGCCTATTCGCCATGCGTGGAGCCGCGAATTGAATCGACGCAGCAACATTTGCGCGTAAGCATAGGGCGACCGACGCCGCATATTCATTCTAACAATGCCGCTGTCCCATACTTCGTGTAACCGATGCGGTTCCGGGTCTCGTGGGAATCGGACCCACGTATCGTTGCCGCCGCGATCGCCATTGTCCGCGAGGTGTAATGGTTGATGTAGATCGCCCAGCAAGTGAACGAGAATGGTGATCGCTTCGGCGCGTGCGTTTCGTGTCGCGGTCTCATCGCGCGCCACTTGAATAAAGTGTTCGAGCTGAGACGTCAGGCACTGTCCCTGTCGACACGCTTGAATGTCGGACCCGCATACGCGTCGATTTTCATAGTGCCAACGCGCTGCGCCGGGATGCTGCGTTTCGATCTGCTCGCGGTTGTCATCGAGCAGAGTCGCGAGTCGCGCTAGATCATCGTCGCCAAAAAGTTCGCGGAGATGTTGCCGCGTCGACTCGGTGAGCAATGTGTCGGCTATATATCCGGTGATCCGATGTCCGTCGTTTCCCCATGCGTGGACTGTCGATGCGAACAATCCGAACACAACGAGTAGTAGCGCCCGCATGGCCATCAAAGGTACGAGAAAATACCCAATGGCGAATGCGTGCGAGCAACCGACAGAATGAATGCAAACACCGCCGCCGCCGCCAAAAATGCGGCCCGTCGACTCATCGCCGTGCGTCCGTATTTCAAGGCAATGCTGCCGAGCGCGACGTAAGCGATCAACGCGAAAACCTTCACCGTCAGCCAACTATTGACGAAAGGGTATTGTTGTACCGCAAACATCAATGCAATCGCGCTGGTCAGCAAAACCGAATCGACCACGTGCGGCATGATCTTCAGCGCGCGCGATTTGCGCCATGCGATGCCATACAAATTGAGGACGTGACGCGCGACAAATAAACCGATGCTGACGTACGCGCAGGCAATGTGTAGCGTGCGAAGTTCGAGAGTGTAGGCGGACATAGCGTGCAATTACTAGTTATGCGGCAAGGGTGACTTGCGAGCCTTGAATCATGAGCGTACCGGATCTTCCCGGAAGAACGCCACGTTCCATGTGATGCAATGGCAACTTGGCGATGTCAAGGTCGTCGTAGACATCGCGCACACTGCCGAGCCGATATCCTTGAGTCTTCCATCCGGCAAGCAAAGCATCGAAAACCGGCAACAGCTTCATACCTTCCATCTCTGTGTGTAATGTGTACACGTGCGGCGCAGACGGTTCGAACGCAGTCCGCTTTAGCAAAAAGCTGGCGACGTTTTCTTCAGTGACATCGCCGACACCGATTGACTCGTCCAAGGTCGCCAGCGTGGTCGGAATTTGCGGGCAGCGCACGACGTTGTCGTTCACTACCGGCAAGAACGGCGAATGACCGCGCGAATCGGAGCAATAGTCGAACCCCATGGTGGCAGTCATGTGCATCGCGTAGTCGTTCATCTGCCAACCGGCAGCGCCATGGGTTTTGGCGCGTTCCCCAAAAATATAGGCAAATCGATCGATCGCTTTTACGAGTTCGCGTTCGGTCCAGGAAGCGTTTGCCTTCTCCACGCCATCTTGCCAACGCACGTGATCCCACGTATGGATGCCGACTTCGTGTCCTGCGGACTTGACGCTGCGCAGTACATCCGCGCAGCGTTTACCGATGTCGGGACCGGGAAGCAGAGTGCCGTACATCAAGGTCTTATAGCCATACAACCTCACGACCGAGGTGCGACTTACCTTGCTAAAAAATCCCGGCCGAAAGACTCGCTTGATGGCCCGGCCGGTGTGATCGGGTCCGAGCGAAAACAAAAATGTGGCGCGACTTTTGTGACGATCCAGTAATCGCAGCAGCGCAGGGATGCCTTCCTGCGTGCCGCGATAGGTATCGACGTCGACTTTGAGAGCGAGACGCATGTCAAGCGATGAGCGCAGCGTTTCTGACTTTCAGCCAATAGCCTAGAACCAACAGCCTAGCGACGCCTAATTCACCAATCCTTTCGCCTCGCCGACTTGCGAGCGATACGATTCAAGAATTCGCGCCAATGCATCTTCCATCGTGACGCGCGGTTTCCACTTGAGTTCGGCGCAAGTGTTGTCGATTTTTGGCACGCGGTTTTGTACGTCTTGATAGCCCTTGCCGTAATAGTCGTTGGCGCTCACGTCGATGAGCTTCACTTGTTTGGCCGACTCGGCATATTCGGGATATTTGCCGGCGAGCGCGAGCATCTTCTCCGCGAGTTCGCGCACCGACCAGTTATTGCTGGGGTTGCCGATGTTATAAATTTTTCCCGTGGCGATATTGTTGTCGTTCTGGATGATCGCCATCAGTGCTTCGATGCCGTCTTCAATGTGCGTGAACGAGCGCTTTTGTTTGCCGCCATCGACGAGTTTGATCGGCTCGCCGCGCACAATGTGTCCGAGGAATTGCGTGAGCACGCGCGAGCTGCCTTCTTTCGGTGTATGAATCGAATCGAGTCCCGAGCCGATCCAGTTGAAAGGGCGAAACAGCGTGAAATCCAGATTGCGTTCGAATCCGTAGGCATAGATCACTCGATCCATCATTTGTTTCGAGCACGCGTAGATCCAGCGTTGCTTGTGGATCGGTCCGTATACGATGTTTGAGTTTTCCGGATCGAACGCCTCATCGGCGCACATGCCGTAAATTTCCGACGTGGACGGGAAGATCAAGCGCTTCTTGTATTCGACACAAGCGCGCACGATCGGCAAGTTCGCTTCGAAATCGAGTTCGAACACACGCAGCGGTTCGCGCACATAAGTGGCTGGCGTTGCGATCGCGACGAGCGGCAGCACCACATCGCACTTCTTGATGTGATAAGCAATCCATTCCTTGTTGATGGTGATGTCGCCTTCGAAAAAATGAAAGCGCTTATCGCTTGTCAAGTTCTCGATGCGATTCGAGAACATGTCCATGCCGTACACATTCCAATCCGTCGTTTTCAGAATGCGCGTGGCGAGATGGTGACCGATAAAGCCGTTCACGCCGATGATGAGGACGTTTTTCATGACAACCTTGCGAAAGTGAGTGTGCGAAGCGGCGGCATTCTACAAGGAATAGCGGCGAATCAGGATGGTTTTACGCCGCCAAGAGGAGTGCCGGCGCGACTCGGTAAACCGAACCAGGTCGCCAGATACGCGATGTCCTACGGAATGCGGATTCGGGCATTGCCGAACGCGCGCAAAAAGCCCGTGGCGTCCAGCCGTTCGCCGGCGCATTCGACTGCGAGCAACTCGAGCACTCTTCCGTCGGCGCAGTCGGCAAAGAGGCGCGAGCCGTCGACGTGCAGAGCCGGTTGGGACGCTTGCGCATGAAGCGTTCTTTCGATGCGACTGCGGAGAATGCGCAAGTGCTTGCCGTCGATTTCGGTGAACGCGCCGGGATAGGGCGGCGCGACGGCCCGTATAAGATTGTGAATGCGGCCGGAACTTTGCGCCCAATCGATGCGGCCGTCCTCGGGTTTGCGCCCGCCGAAATAACTGCCTTGAGTGAGATCAAGTGGCGTGTGCGTCGCCGTGCCGGCGACTAATGCGGGCAACGCGCGATCGAGCGCGCATTCGGCTGCGACCGTGACTTTTTGAAATACTTCGAGACCGGTGTCGTCCGGCAAAATCGGCACGACCTGTTGCGCCACGAGTTCGCCGGCATCCGGTTTCGCGACCATGCGATGCAGCGTCGCGCCGGTGTGACGTTCGCCGTTGATGATGGCCCAATTCACCGGCACACGCCCGCGATACTTGGGCAACAACGAACCATGCATGTTGTAAGCGCCGACACGCGCCGCGTCGAGCAGTTTCACTTTCAACATGTGCCGGTAGTAAAACGAGAATATGAAATCGGGATTGAGCGCGCGGATGCGTTCGATCCAATCGGGAGAGTTTGGATCGTCCGGCGTGGCGCACGGCAAGCGATTTTCAGTTGCGAGTTTTTCTACGCTCGCAAACCAAATGTTTTCCTTGGGATTGTCTTGGTGCGTGATGACCAGCGGCACTTCCACGCCATGCGCCAGCAATACGGATAAACAGCGCACACCGACATTGTGATAGGCGAAGACGACCGCGCGCGTCATGACTGTCGTCGGTCCGCGTCCAAGTTGTTTCGTTCCAGGACGGCACCGATGATGAAACGCGGACGACCTTGCACCTGTTGATAGATGCGGCCGACATACTCGCCGAGAATTCCGACGCCGAACAGCGTCACGCCGATCAAGAAGAACAGGATGCCGAATAAAGTGAACACACCTTCGACTTCCGGTCCGTAGAAGATGCGACGCAACGCCAAGACGACCACAAACAAGCCGGATAGCAGCGCAATGCCGATGCCGACCATGGAAAATAATTGCAACGGCACCAGAGAGAATCCGGTCATCAAGTCGAAATTCAATCTAAGTAATTTGAACAGCGAATACTTCGATTCGCCCGCCGCGCGGCTTTCGTGCGCCACTTCGATTTCCGTCGGTGCGCGCGCGAACGTAAATGCGAGCGCCGGGATATAGACATTCACTTCGCGCGACTGATTGATCGCATCGATGATCCCGCGACCATACGCTCGCAACATGCAACCTTGATCGCGCATGCGGATGCGTGTGGTGCGTTCGCGAATGCGGTTAAGCATCTTCGACGGCAGCTTGCGCAGGCTCGAATCCTGGCGCTCGCGACGGTAGCTGCCCACATAATCGTAACCTTCGCGCATCTTGGCGATGAGCTTGCCGATTTCTTCGGGCGGGTTTTGCAAATCCGCGTCGAGCGTGACCACGATCTCGCCGCCGGTGCGCGTGAAGCCCGCCATGATGGCGTTGTGTTGTCCGGCATTGAGCGCAAGAATGACGACGCGCGTGACATCGGGACGACGATTGAACTGTTCGCGCAGAATGGCGACCGATTTGTCGCGGCTGCCGTCGTCGACGAATACAATCTCATAGGATTCATTGAGCGCGTCCAAGGCGGGATACAAGCGAGCGAACAGGCCTTCAAGTCCTGCTTCTTCGTTAAAGACGGGAATGACAACCGAGAGCGCGACGGTACTCATGCGTTTTATTTCAAATGTCGTTGCAAAATGGCGGTGAGTGCGGCGACGACGCGCTCGACGTCGGCGCGCGACATGGCGGGGAAAAGCGGGAGCGAGAGAATATTGCGACAAGTGTATTCGGCTTGCGGAAAATCGCCATCCTTAAAGCCCATGCGCCGATACAGCTTGAAGAGATGAATCGCCGGATAGTGCACTCCGGTTCCAATTCCGGCCGCATCGAGTTCAGCCATGATCTGTGCGCGTTTAACCTTTAACCGATCTTCCGGCAATACCACTTGAAACATATGCCAGTTGGTGTTAACGAAGTCCGCGAGCGGTAGACCCAAGCCGATAGTCTTCGCGAACGCGGAGAGCAAATCAAAGTACGCTCGCACTAACTCGCGGCGCTTAGTATCGAACTCATCGAGGCGATCCATTTGCCCAATGCCAACTCGAGCGGCGACATCGGTGAGATTGAATTTGCCGCCGGCGACTTCCACTTCCATGCCGTCGTAACCGGTGCGCACCACGCCTTGTAGACGATATTGCTCTGCGAGCTTCGCCTCTTGTTCGGTATTCATTACTAAACATCCGCCTTCAATTGACGTGGCATTTTTATTGGGATGAAAACTGAATGACACAAAATCGCCAATTGAACCGATTCGTTTGCCCTTCCACATGCTGCCGATTGACTGAGCGGCGTCTTCGACGACGCGAAGCTTGTGTTTGTTTGCAATCGCGTAGAGTCGATCGCGATCGACCGGCAGTCCGGCAAGATCCACGGGAAGGAACGCGCGGGTTTTCGGCGTAATGGCGGCTTCAAGTAAATTCAAATCGATATTGCGAGTAGTCGGATCGATGTCGACAAATTTCGGCGTCGCGCCAACTTGCAAAATCACATTGCTGGTCGCGACCCATGAAAGTGGTGTGGTAATGACTTCGTCGCGCACACCATTGTTTTGACCAATGCCGGCAATGCGCAATGCAATCTCCATTGTGCACGTGCCGGAATTGAATGCGCGCACGAATCGTCCACCAAAAAATGTCGAGAGCTTTGCTTCGAACGCTTTGACTTGCGGACCGGAAGTGATCCAACCCGAGCGCAATACGTCCGCGACACCGGCGATCGTAGCTTCATCGATGGTCGGGCGAGTGAGCGGAATGCGAGGTTGAGTCATGGCGCGATTAGCTGCGAGCAACGAGGTAAACGCCGACGATAATAACGAATATGCCGGCGATGCGCGTAACGCTAAGATTCTCTCCGAATAAATACCACGCGGCGATGGCGGTGACGACATAGCCCAACGATAGCATCGGGTAGGCGATGCTGACTTCAACGCGCGAGAGGCCCACGATCCAGACCACCACGCTGAACACGTAGCAAGTCAGTCCGCCGACGATGTGCGGCTCTAGTGCGAGCGACTGCGCGGCTTGCCAAAGATGACCGATGCTCAGATCAATCTGTCCGACCGTCTTGACGCCGGCTTTCAGCAACATCTGCGCCGTCGCGTTGAGCAATACACCGATGAAAAGTAAAAAGAATGCTGTCGCGTTCATGGCTTAATTACCGCGGTCAAATCGACATTTCGACCGATTACAGTCATCGGTAAATTTTGTTCGGCAAGCGATTTATACACATTAGTATTGATGACGGCCAGGCTGCCGGCCGGATCGCTCAGCCATTGTGCGGCAAACGCAGCTACATCTACCAGTCGTTTTTCCGGCTCCTGTGCTTGACCAAAATCCAAATCTAATCCGCCGTTGGTTTGATAGCCAACCAGTGTCATTGTGCGTTTCAAATAGAAAGGCAATGTCTGATCGTAATCATTGACGGAATAGAAGGGCTTGTCGATGCTCAAGTGCGGCTTAATGGCTTGCGCGAGATCGTACCCGGAAGCAACCGCGCGTCCGGATTCGACGGTAAGTAGCAGCGTCGAAAGTCCAACGAGTGTGCCCAGCGACAACGCGATCATTGAGTCTATCCGGCGTGGTCGCGCAACGAGATGCTGTGCAACGAGACTTGCAGCGCACATCGCGCCAAACGCGCATGCGGCCCAATTGAACAGCTTGCGCACAAGGTCGGGCGATGCGCCATGGGTTTCGGCAAGAGGGCCAAAGAGTGCGTAGCCGACAATCGCTGCCCACCAGATTGAAATCGCAATCAAATGACTCCGCAAGGTCGTCATCCGCATACGCATCGCGTTGTCGGCCCCAATGAGGGCGAGCGCGGGAATCGCCGGTAGCACGTAGGGAATTAGTTTTGAGTGCGAAACGCTGAAGAACAACAAAATAACCGCAATCCATGCGATCAGAAATTGGCGTGGGCGGAATGTCGCGTCGCTGTCAAGTTGCCATTGTTGGCGAAGTCCGTGTAGTGCAATCGAAATCCACGGCAACGATCCGACCGGCAACCATAGAAAAAACCACCACCACGGTTCGGCACGCTCATGAACGTCAGTTAGAAAGCGCTCGAAATGTTCATGTATGAAGAAGTAGTGGGCGAACTCGGGATTCACAATCGACATTGCAATGAACCACGGCGCTGCGATAAGCAGAAATAAAGAGAGTCCCGCAATAACGTGTAAACGCTTCCATGCCGATCCATCGCGCGTAACGATCGAATAGACGATGAAAGTTAATCCGGGAATTGCAACGGCTTCGAGGCCCTTGCTCAGCATGCCGAAGGCGGCCATTGCCCAAGCCGCCAACATCCAATTACGTTCCGGTTTCGAGCCTATTGATTCACTTTGCGCCAACAGAAACGCAAGTACTGCCGCAATCATGAAGAACGATAGGGCGGAATCGAGCGTATTAATATGCGCCGCCAGCACCTGCATCGACGAACAACCGAGCAACGCCGCCGCGATCAATCCGGTATCGCGGCCGAATAGTTTCGCACCCGCCCAGCCGACAAAGACGACGCCCAATAAGCCCGTCAATCCGCACCACAGTCTGGATGTGAATTCGCTCTCGCCAAATACTTCGTAAGCAACGGCAGTTGCCCAGTATTGCAACGCGGGCTTCTCGAAATATTTAAGATCGTTGAGTCGCGGTGTCAGCCAATCGCCGCTTGCGACCATTTCACGCGGAATTTCAGCGTAACGACCTTCATCGGGATTGAGTAACTTGCGTCCACCCAGCGTTACGAGCCACGCTATCGCGAAGATTGCGGCCAGCACCAACAACCATCGATTTGATCCGTCGTGCGACGTTTGAGGTAGCGATGAATGGATCATGATCGGCGATGATTTATTCGTAGTGCGTCCAAAGCCGCAATACCTTGACAGTGTGTTCCTTCAGCAGCACTTGATAGACGAGCCGGTGTTGAATGTTAATACGACGCGAATAGGCTCCAGACAGGTCGCCGACCAATTTTTCGTACGGCGGCGGATTCTGAAACGGATTGCGTGCGAGAAGATCGAGTAGTTTCTGTGTTTGTTGCTTTAAGTCGGAGCGCGCTATTTTCTTGGCGTCTTTTTGAGCCTGCTTGGTATAGACAAGCGTCCAGCTCACCACCTTAATTCCTGCGCGCAACGTTCGACCGGTTGCGCCATGCCGGTCCGAATCGAACGACGCATGCCGGGAATCGATAACAAAAAAAGTGTTTCCTGTATGGCGGACCAGTCTTCGGCGGAAACCAACACCGCGCTCGATCGTTTACCCGCGATGGTCACCGGTTGATGCGATGTGGCGGTTTGATCGATGAGACGATAAAGACTGGTGCGAGCCTTGCTGGCCGTAAGCGTGGTCGTATGGCTGGATTTTTTGGCGGCTCGTGCTGACATTGCGAGAGCGTACGCTTTTGCGTACGCCTAGGCAAGGTAACGCAAAGTGAGGAAGCAATGTGAGGAAGATGAAATGACTATTGGTAGTGGATGCCAGCCAAGCGATCGAGAAAACGCGACGGGTCTTCGTTTCGCGACGGGTTAGGCTGTGAAACAACAGATTCCGTCGCCTTGTAGGCACGAACAGTCGCCACTTATGGGTCGGGAAGGCGGTCAGTTATATCTCAATGCAAAAAACTATTTGCGGTGAGCGATCAACTTCGCCATCGTATGCGGCCTGAAATCCCCTTGCTGTGGAGAGAATCGTGACTGTCAATGTAGAAGGCGCTATCGCCGCCGATGCCGTGATTGTCGGTGCCGGCCCCGCGGGCTTATTCCAGATTTTCGAACTGGGGCTGCTCGGCATTAAGTCGCACATCGTCGATTCTCTTAAGCATCCCGGCGGGCAGTGCACGGAGCTGTATCCCGATAAGCCCATTTACGATATCCCGGCGTTGCCGATTGTCGGTGCCCAGGAGTTGGTGGATCGCCTTGTTCAACAAGCCAAGCCCTTCAACGCGGAGTATCACTTCGGTCAGGAAGTGAGCGTTCTTAAAGTGCTCGATGATGGTTCGTTCTATTTGGAAACCTCCACCGGCACGCGTTTTCACGCGAAGAACGTGGTGGTGGCTGCGGGCGTGGGATCGTTCCAACCGCGCCGCTTGGGAGCCCAAGGCGCGGACCCATTCGAAGGAAAGCAAATTCAATACAAGGTGCAGAACGCGGCGCTGCACCACGGTAAGAATCTGGTGATCTTCGGCGGCGGCGATTCGGCGCTCGATTGGGTGATGGACTTCACCGGTAAAGCAAAGAGTGTCACGCTCGTTCATCGGCGTTCGGATTTTCGCGGTGCGCCGGCGTCGGCGGCAAAAGTGATGGAGTTTGTCGCCGAGGGCAAGGTGAAGTTTATCGAAGGTGTAGCCGAATCGGTGATCGCCGCAGGCGATTCGTTCAACGGGATTAGAGTCAAGCGCAACGATGGCAACGCCGAAGAGGTCACAGCCGATCAGTTGCTCGTATTCTACGGCTTGCATCCGAAATTGGGTCCGATTGCGGAATGGGGCCTGGGGCTCGACAAGCGTGCGGTGACGGTCGACACGGAAAAATTCCAATCGAATATTCCCGGCATCTTCGCGATTGGCGATATCAATACCTATCCCGGCAAAAAGAAGCTGATTCTCTCGGGCTTTCACGAAGCTGCGCTGGCGGCGTTCGCCATTGCGGGACGCTTAAATCCCACGAAGAAAGTGCATCTGCAATACACCACGACGAGCCCGGTGATGCAGAAACGGTTGGGAGTCGGTTAGATTCGGGACGCGAGACGCGAGACGCGATATAGTTCAGGGCAACCGAAGTGCGCTTACTCTTTCGAGTCCCGCGTCTCACGTCTCGATCCTCGCTCCTATGAACCAAATCCTCGCCGATCTTCTTAATATCCTCGAACTCGAGCGCATCGAGATCAATTTGTTTCGTGGCGAGAGTCGCGATATCGGTAGTCCTCAAGTGTTTGGTGGGCAGGTGCTTGGACAAGCGCTGTGGGCGGCAACTGCAACCGTTGAGCCGGATCGTTTAGTGCATTCGTTGCATGCCTATTTTTTGCGCGCCGGCAATTTCAATAAGCCCATCGTTTACGAAGTGGACCGCAGTCGTGACGGCGGGAGTTTCACCAGTCGTCGGGTGGTTGCGATTCAAGATGGCCAACAGATCTTTCACATGTCGGCGTCGTTTCAAGTTGCCGAAGAAAATCTTAATCATCAAGCGGCCATGCCCGACGTGCCGCCGCCGGAATCGCTCAAAGACGTGCGCGACTGGGTATCCAAACTGCAAGGCCGCGTACCCGACGGCATGCTCAAAGTAATGTCGCGTGAACGGCCTTTTGAATTTCGTTCCGTCAATATGGAGCATATGATCAACCCGCTGTCGACCGTAGCCGATCGGCCGACCACCTTGCAGCAGTGGTTCAAAGCAGTGGATCACGTTCCAGATGGCGAGCCGTTGCACCGCTGCTTACTTGCCTATGCATCCGACTATTACCTGCTCTCTGCTTGTACCCTGCCACACGGGATTCAAATGGAACGAGCGAATATGCGGGTGGCCAGCATCGATCACGCGATGTGGTTTCACCGTCCAGTGCGCGTCGATGACTGGTTGCTTTATGTCGTCGATAGCCCGAGCGCCTCCGGTGCCCGTGGATTGGCGCGCGGCAGCATATTCAATCGCAAGGGCGAATTGGTCGCCTCGACGGCGCAGGAAGGGTTGTTTAGAAGGCTGGAGCGGCCCGGCAAATAGGTCAACCGGCGACTGGTAACTGGCCAGATTTGCGTAGAGGAACCGCTTTTTTTCCGATTCTGGCCAAACGCCAGTAGCCATTCGCCAGTTGGCCAGCCCTCCGTCATCTCCTCATAGCCAATCCTTCTTTTAGGCGGTGGTCGCTGCCGGTAGAGTTCCAATATGTATATCTACGACAAAATCGACCAGCAAGTCGTCGACCAGCGCGTGGCGCAATATCGCGACCAGACCAAGCGATTTCTGGCCGGGCAAATTTCCGAAGACGATTTTCGCGGGCTGCGACTACGCAATGGGCTTTACATTCAAAAGCACGCTCCGATGTTGCGAGTGTCGATTCCGTATGGATTGCTGTCCAGTAAACAACTACGCATGCTCGCGCACATCGCGCGCAAGTACGACAAAGATTACGGTCACTTCACCACGCGCCAGAACATTCAGTACAACTGGCCGAAGCTTGAAGAAGTGCCCGATATTCTCGGGGACTTGGCGAGCGTCGAAATGCACGCGATTCAAACCAGCGGCAATTGCATTCGCAACGTCACGGCCGATCACTTGGCCGGCGTGAATATCGACGAGATCGAAGATCCACGTCCGTGGTGCGAGATGGTTCGTCAATGGGCGACGCTGCATCCTGAGTTCTCGTATCTGCCGCGCAAATTCAAAATCGCGGTGACCGGCTCGCCGCAAGATCGCGCCGCATCCAAAGTGCACGACATCGGTTTGCACTTGGTGAAAAACGATAAGGGCGAAGTGGGCTTTGAAGTATTGGTTGGCGGCGGCTTGGGCCGCGCACCGATGATCGGGCATGTGATTTTCGATTACGTCGCGCCGCGCGATTTACTCGCATGTCTTGAAGCAACACTGCGCGTTTACAACTTGCAAGGGCGTCGCGACAACATTCATAAGGCGCGCGTCAAGTTCGTCGTTAAAGCCATGGGCGTGGAAAAATTCCGCGCCGCCGTGCAAGCCGAGTGGGATTTGTGCCGCGACATCGCGCCGACGCTCACCGATGCGGAGATCGCGCGTGTCAAAGCGTTCTTCAATCCGCATCCGTATCAAGCACTGGCGAACACGGACGTCACGGTCGGCAATGAAACCGAGTTCAAGACTTGGTACACGCGCAACACGCGCGCACATAAAGTGTCCGGCTATCGCGTGGTGTTTGTATCGCTCAAGTCGCCAACTCGTCCACCCGGCGACATTACCGCCGATGAGATGAATCGCGTTGCCGAGTTGGCCGATCGATACTCGTTCGGCGAAGTGCGCTCGACGCACGATCAAAATCTCTTGCTCGCCGAAGTGAAGCAAACCGATGTGTATGCCGTCTGGCAAGCATTGAAGGCCATCGATCTCGCGCATCCGAATATCGGAACGCTCACCGACATGATTTGCTGTCCCGGATTGGACTTCTGTTCGTTGGCGAATGCCGGTTCGATCGGCGTGGCCAAGTCCATCAATGAACGCTTCGACAATCTCGATTACTTGTACGACCTTGGCGAAATTCAACTCAAGATGTCGGGCTGCATGAACGCCTGCGGTCATCACTCCGTCGGCCACATCGGCATTCTCGGTGTCGACAAAGGCGGAGCGGAGTGGTATCAAATTACGTTGGGTGGCTCTACCGGCGGACACGATGCGTCGCTTGGCGATGTCATCGGTCCATCGGTTGCGCAGGCTGACGTTGCCGAAACCATCGACCGCATCATCAACGTGTACGTGAGCGAACGCCAAGACGGCGAGCGCTTTCTCGATACGTATCGCCGCATCGGTGTTGCTCCTTTCAAGACTCGCGTCTATGCACAAAGTCATGCGTCAAATAATAAAGCAGCGTGAGATTGTCGCCGATACATGGAAGTATGCGGACGAGGATGTTGCAGCCGATTCTGTCATCGTGTCTTTGGCTCGATTTCAAGCAGAACGCGATCGATGGCTCGCGTCGGAAGCAAAGCTCGGTGTACGTTTATCGCCGGCCGATTCCGTCGATGTATTTGCAAACGACTTGCCGCGGATCTCGCTCGTCGCCTTTGAATTTCCCGGTATGAGCGAAGGGCGTGGCTACACCTACGCGCAGTTGCTTCGCCGCCGCTACAACTTCAAAGGTGAAATTCGCGCTGTCGGCAATATTCGACGCGACCAAGTGTTCTACATGGCCCGCTGCGGTTTCGATGCGTTTGAATTTCCTGAAGGCACGGATTTGAACGACGCGCTAATTGCCTTCAACGATTTTACGATTGCGTATCAGCCTTCGTCGGATGAGAACATAGTGCTCCACAAAAGAGCCATTTGAGGTACTCGCCAGCCTGTCGTCGTTGTTCATTCTTGTTTCGCCGTCGCCTTGGCGTGCCAACGACATGCGGCATTTCTCTATACGGCGGCCGCGTATGGGCCGAGAGTAAAGTGGGTGAACAAGCGACATTTCATTTTGCGCTGCCGCCGACTCATTTGGAAAACAGTTTCGATGGGTCTTTGAACGCCTTGAATTCGAGCGCATTGCCCGAAGGATCGTAGAGAAACAGCGTTGCTTGTTCGCCGACTTCGCCTGCAAAGCGAATCCCCGGTTCAATTTCGAACTTCGCGCCAACAGCACGCAAACGGTTTGCCAGCGCATGCCATGCATCCCATTCGAGCACAACGCCGAAATGCGGCACGGGCACGTGTTTGCCATCTACTGAATTGAAGTGCAGCGGTTCGCGCTTTGGATCGAGATGCGCGACCAATTGATGACCGAAGAAATCGAAGTCTACCCATTCATTGGAACTGCGACCTTCCGTGCAACCGAAAAGCTTGCCGTAGAACTCTCGTGCCACCGTAAGGTCATGGACTGGGATGGCGAGGTGGAAGGGAGGCGTGATAGGAGTGTTACTCATGTCGTTTTACCTCAGAACTTCGCCGCCAACGGAGTCCGACACGTCGCGTCGATGGCGTGCTTGCCGCTGAGTTGTTGAATGTCCGCTTTGCGCCGCTGCTCGTTCATAAGAAGCAACCGTTTGCGTCAGAAACTTAGGCGCACCGCGCGCGCCGGATTCAATATAGTCGCGTGACAGCGCTTCGCGTGCGGTGTCGACGTCGATCAAGAATGCGGTAGTGATGCCGTCAAACACTAGCGTGTACAGGCGATCCAGTGCAATGCGGTGTGTTTGGCCGGTGGTGGCGAAGAGCCAATCGCTCATTTTTAGAAAACGATCAAAAGGCGCATCGTTCAGCAGCAGAGGGCGGGTGCGGACGAACCTTCCCGAATTGCCGATCATGTCCCAGTAACGCGCGAAGCGATTCAAGCGCTGCATGGTCGCGAAGTCGATATGCGTGTTGGATAAAATGTTGTACGGCGGCTCTGGGTTGTAACGCATGTCGAACGCTTCGGTGTGCCGCGAGATCGGCGTTCCGCGTAGGCGTTTCAAGATGCCGACTTGAATTTCGTGCGGATTCAATTGCACCAGCGCGTCGAAACCGCGTCCAAAGCTTTCCACCGTCTCGCCGGGTAGTCCAACGATGAGGTCGGCGTGTAGATGTGCATGTGTATGTTCGCGGAGCCAACGCAAGTTTTCGGCAGTCTGCGCGTCGTCTTGTTTACGGGAGATGTTCTTTTGAACTTCAAGGTTCATGCTTTGAATGCCAATTTCAAATTGCAACGACCCCTCTGGAAACTTGGCGATCGAGTCTTTGAGTGCATCGGGTAGGTGATCGGGAATCAACTCAAAATGAACGAACAAGCCTTCTGTCATTCGATCCAAAAAGAAATCCAGAATCCGCTTACTCGCCTTAATGTTCAAGTTGAAAGTGCGGTCGACGAATTTGAAATGCCGCACGCCGCGCTCAAACAGCGTATGCAACTCCGTCAAGAACGCCTCTAATTGGAACGGCCACGCCGTCTTGTCCAACGACGAGAGACAGAACTCGCACTTGAACGGACAGCCGCGCGATGCTTCAACATAGATCAATCGCGTGGCGATATCCCTTTCGGTGTACTCGCGATAGGGCATTTCCAATTGGTCCGTCTTTGGCACGGACGCTTGAATGGTTTTCTCTGCGGGACGCGCACCTGCAAGTAACTGTTTGCACAACTCTGCGAAAGCGAGATCGCCCTGACCGGCAATGACATAGTCGGCGAGCTGAACGATTCGTTGTTCCTCACTTTCATAACTGACCTCCGGTCCGCCAAGCACGACCAACACATCGGGACGCACCGTTCTCAATAGCGCGACGACTTCCGTCGTCGGCGCGGTATTCCAGATGTACACGCCGAATCCAATAATCTTTGGATCATGAGCAAGCAGCGTCTCGACGACATCGATGGGTCGATGGTCAAGCGTGAATTCAAGCAGTTTCGCCTGTGCGCGCAGATCGCCAAGATTGGCCAATAGGTAACGTAGCCCCAGCGACGCATGAATGTACTGCGCGTTTAGAGTGGTGAGGAGAATCGGATACATCGTTGATAGAGAACGGCTGCGCCGGGACTACGCCAGAGAGTGTTTATGTGCGGGGCCGACTATATACCGGCTCGGCGAGTCCGGTGATGCTTTAAGCCTTATGCCGCGTCCGGTTTGAGTCTATGAGTCTCTGGGTCTCTGGATCTCGATTCATTCCCGCTGTCCATGATCGAACAAAATCTTCGCCACGCACGCCGTGAGTTTCTTGCCCATATCCAAATGCAAGAATTCATTCGGGCCATGTGCGTTCGATTGTGGGCCTAACACACCGATGATGACGAATTGCGTAGCGGGGAATTTTTCGCCGAGCATGGCCATGAAAGGAATGGTGCCGCCTTCGCCCATGAACATTGAAGGTTTACCGAAGTAAGTTTGCGATGCGTCGTTCAGTGCTCGTTCGAGCCATGGCGCAAGTGCTGGGGCGTTCCATCCGGAAGCAGGCTGCTCTGGCGTGAATTCAACTTTTGCGCCATACGGTGGGTCTTTTTCGAGCAAGGTCTTTAGCGCCTGCGATGCCGTATTTCCATTAACTGTCGCCGGTATGCGTAACGATACTTTGACTGACGTGGCAGGGCGCAGCACATTGCCGGCATTGTCCAATGTGGGAAAGCCATCGACGCCGGTGATTGAAAGCGCTGGCCGCCAAGTTCGGTTAAGCGTTAATTCGGTCGGGTCTTGTGCTATGGGCTTCATGCCGGACACAAACGGAAATTTATCGTACACCGCAGTGCCCAATGCAACTGCTGTTGCTTGCGCTTGCTGTCGGCGTTGCTCGGGAATCTCGGCGTGAAATTCGTTGGGCTTGATTGCGCCGGTGCGTTCGTCTTCGAGACGGCTCAATACCATGCGAATGACGCGAAAACTGGACGCGACAATGCCGCTCGCGTCGCCGGAATGCACGCCTTCCGTCAGTACCTGCGCGCGCAAGACACCGCCGACGACTCCGCGTAGCGATGTGGTGGACCATAGCTGTTCGTAATTCCCGCAACCGGAATCGAGGCAAACGATCAAGCTTGGCTTGCCGATGCGTGCTGCGAGCGATTCGATATAGTAGGGGAGGTCGTAGCTGCCGCTTTCCTCGCATGCTTCGATAAGCACAACGCAACGAGCGTGCGGTAGCTTTTGTTCATGCAGCGCGCGAATTGCTGTCAGCGATGCAAACGCGGAGTAGCCATCGTCCGCCCCACCGCGGCCATAAAGTTTTCCATCGCGCAGAACAGGGGTCCAAGGTCCGAGACCTTCTGCCCAGCCCGTCATCTCCGGTTGTTTATCCATGTGTCCGTAGAGAACCACGGTGTCATCCTTTTTCGCGCCAATACCTGGGATCTCCATCAATATGAGCGGTGTTCTATCTGCCGGTCGCAGTACCTCAACGCGCAGCCCAGCAATCGGTTGCTCGCGACACCAGCGCTCGATCAACGCAACGGCTCGATCGATATGTCCATTGACGCGCCACTGAGCATCGAAGTGAGGCGACTTGCAAGGAATGCGAATGTATTCGATCAACCGCGGAACGATGCTGTCGTTCCACTGCGATTCGACGAATCGAAAAGCGGATTGCGTGTCGAGGGTTGCTGTGCTCATGATTTCGGTCGGCAAGAAACTAGACAAGAATGCGATTGTGGTCGCGTGCATCGACGAGAGCAAGGGCGCAACCGACGCTGGACTTAAGCGGAATGGGCGTACCGGTTACAAGCTGATTGACGATGACCACCAGACGACTGCGTACAACATCACTCCCGATGAACCGGCAGTCAAAATAAACCGGCAGTCAAAGCGGTGGAAACCCAAAACGGTCGAGTGAAACGAAAGTCGCGCCATCGGTGCGACATGGATAATTTCGTCCCCGGATATCCGACAGATCTAATATCCGATCGCTTTCCCTGTGTCGTTGCGTCTATCGCTGGCGCCTAATCGCATGCCGGTGGCCAGATCGATCTCAATACATTCGCCGTCGCCGCCTAGGCCAAAGCTTAGTTTGTGACCCATCGCTTCCAGCGCTTTGATTGTGTCGGGAGAAAAGCCATCGCGGTCCATGCGCAAACTATCCGGCATCCATTGATGGTGGAAGCGCGGTGCATTGACGGCTTGCTGAATGTCGAGGCCGAAGTCGGCGACGTCGATGAGAATGTTGGCGACGGTGGTGATGATAGTCGGACCGCCGGGCGAGCCCAACACAAGCCACAACTTTCCATCTTTCAATACCATAGTCGGCGTCATCGTCGACAGCGGACGCTTGTTCGGACCTACCAAGTTAGCTTCGCTTTGAATAAGCCCAAACATATTTGGCACACCGGCCTTCGAGGAGAAGTCGTCCATCTCGTTGTTGAGCAGAAAGCCGAGCGCTCCAATCGTCACCTTCGATCCAAAGCCGCCATTGAGTGTGGTAGTGACCGCCACCGCATTGCCCTGTGCATCCACGACCGAGTAGTGAGTGGTTTGCGTCGATTCATGCGCAACTGTTTTTACGGGATATTGAGTTGCATAGCGAGTCAACGCCGCGGACAACGGCGGTCGCATGAGTTGCGCTGAGACGCTCGCGCGCTTTGGATCGATCGAGCTGCGCCAAGCCACGTCATATTTCTTTTCCGTCAATTCAAGCACCGGCAAGCCGCTAAATTCCGTATCGCCCAAAAATTGCGCGCGATCGTAAAACGCACGGCGATAGGCTTCGGTAATCAAGTGAATGGATTCGGCGGAATCGAAACCGGCCTTGGCGATGTCGAAGCCTTCTAAAATGTTGAGCGTCTCGACCAAAGCAATGCCGCCCGATGACGGTGGCGGCGCACTGATGATCTCAAGTCCACGATAAGTGCCGCGCACCACATCGCGATCGACCACTTCGTAGTTTTTCAAGTCGGCAGTCGTGATCAATCCACCGCCTTGCTGAATGAAGTCCGCAATTTGCCGCGCCATCTTGCCGTTATAAAATTCGTCCGGCTTCGCAACGATGCGCTCGAGTGTTTGCGCAAGCTGCGGTTGCTTAAACACATCGCCCTCTTGCCAACCCTTGCCGTCGTTCTGAAAGATGCGTTTCGAATCCGGAAAGTTGGCGAGACCTCGATCGCCGCTCATCGCGCGAGCGTCGCTTTTCGTGAGCGCATAGCCTTCGCGCGCCAGACGAATCGCAGGTGCCACGACTTGTTTGAGACTCAACTTGCCGAAATGTTGTTGCGCGTAAACCATCCCTTTGACTGAACCGGGCACTCCCACGGCTTGGTATCCGAAGCGACTCAGTCCCGGGACAACGTTGCCCTGCGCATCCTGATACATCGTCGAAGTGGCTTTGCCCGGCGCTTTTTCGCGAAAGTCCACAAAGTGCGTGGCCCCATTTTTCATGCGCACCAACATGAATCCGCCACCGCCTAAATTGCCGGCCGATGGATGCACCACCGCGAGTGCAAATCCCGTCGCGACGGCGGCGTCGATCGCATTGCCGCCGGCTTTCATGATATTGGCCCCTGCTTGCGAAGCCAGCTCGTGAACGCTCGCCACCATGCCGTGTTCGGCGCGCACCGGATGCTCGCCACCGCCGGCAAAACAAATCGATGCACAGACGAAAGAGAAAATCAAAACGACGATCTGATGAAATCGAAACTTCATGACGAACTTCCACATTGATTGCTACGAAGAGTTTGCACAGAGTACCAGTCTGTATCGTCGAATGCTGCAAGAGATGCTGAACCCGCAAATCTTAAAACTCGAACTTGACGCGGAACGGATGGTGAGCGAAACTGTATAAAAGAACAGTAACGATACTTCACCAGATTCGCTCGGGGAGTCCGACATGTTCACCGATCCGCTGACACTATTCGATCAGACTATCGACAACCTAGAAACGCTGGCGGCCGTTTTGGCTGATGAGCTTGACGAGCGTATGTATACCGTGGAACCAGAGCGTTTCGGCGCCGTCGCCTATCGAGCGGCGCATCGCCAGATTAGCTTACTACTTCCAGCATTGCGGGCGGCGCGCACGGCGCAGGAAGAATCGACGCGGGCTGTGTCCCGTACGGCGTGTATCAATTGCGAATAAATATTCGATGCGTAGTTCTACTTTGTCAGGTTGCGCTGAAGCGCGCGGTGCGGCGTTGCAACGGCCTGAAAAATACTCACGTACTGCCGTGTACGCTGCGCTTTTTCAGGC
>JAYTQU010000257.1:0-9873 GCA_043746555.1 Pseudomonadota bacterium
CCTGAAAAAACGCAGCGTACACGGCAGTACGTGAGTATTTTTCAGGCCGGTGCAACGCCGCACCGCGCGCTTCAGCGCAACCTGACAAAGTAGAATTAAAGGGTGAATGTTAACACACGGCGTGTCTATTCAGAACGAATTACGCGGTCGTCGGGGTATACTTTGACGCCGGAAGAAAATCATTGCGCTGTTGAGTGAGTTGAGTCGCCGGCATCGCTGGGAAAAACGCCGCAAGTACGTCCCTGTAGGCTTTCGCGGCGACTTCGGCCGCGGAGAATTTCCCAGCGATGCCGGCGACTCAACTCTAACGCTGCACCGTCAATCCGTCCGCCCGCGGTTTTGCTTAGTGAGTGTTTGTGGAATCCATCGACCTTCTTATCACTGCCCGTTGGATCATTCCCATCGAACCCGCCAACGTGGTCTTGGAGAATCACGCTGTAGCGATTCGGCAAGGGCGCATCGTCGCGGTGCTACCGACTGAAGACGCGTTCGCACGTTTTTCCGCCACCGAACGCATCGATCGTCCGCAACACGTTTTGATGCCGGGATTGGTGAATGCGCACGCGCATGCAGGCATGACGCTGTTACGGGGCGCAGCGGAAAATCTAGCGTTTGATGCGTGGCTAAAGGAACGGATATGGCCGTTGGAGCAACGCTGGCTCGATCCCGAGTTTGTGCGCGACGGTGTGGAATTGGCGGTTGCCGGAATGATCGCCAGCGGCACCACGTGTTTTTCCGAGCAGTATTTTTACCCGGATGTGATTGCGCAAACCACGAGCCGGATGCACATGCGCGCCTGTGTGGGATCGCCGGTGCTCGAC
Source organism: Pseudomonadota bacterium (assembly GCA_043746555.1). Classification (GTDB taxonomy): domain Bacteria; phylum Pseudomonadota; class Gammaproteobacteria; order Steroidobacterales; family Steroidobacteraceae; genus CAZQYC01. The sequence goes on from JAYTQU010000257.1 coordinate 822, forward strand.
TTCAAAACGGCGTGGGCAAGTTCGGCAGATGAATGTCTTGACAAAGCATTGGCATTGCACGACGTCTATCGCGACGATCCATTGATTTCAACCGCCTTCGCACCGCATGCGATTTACTCCGTCGATGAGACCGTGCTAGCGCGGATTCGTCGCGCCGCCGATGAAATCGAATTGCCGGTCGCGATGCATTTGCACGAATCGCCCAGCGAATTGGTCGGCGCCGAACGTCCGATTGCAAGTCTCGAACGTTTAGGATTTCTCACGCCGAATTTCAGCGCCGTTCATATGACTCAATTGATTGCCGATGACATCGACCGCGCGGTACGTGGCGGCATTAATGTCATTCATTGCCCGCAGTCCAATCTGAAGCTGGACAACGGCATCTGTCCCGTGTCGATGCTGATCGATCGCGGCGTCAATGTGGCGCTCGGCACCGATAGCGCAGCCAGCAACAACGACTTGGATATGCTCGATGAACTACGAACTGCCGCGTTGCTCGCCGCTAACAAGATCACGGCGCACCAGTGGCTACGCATCGCCACATTGAACGGCGCGCGGTGTTTGAATCTCGCCGACGCGATCGGCTCGGTGACGCCTGGAAAATGGGCCGACCTGATTTGTGTCGATTTGAACGATGTTTACGCCCAGCCCGTTTACGATCCGGCCGCCGCAATGGTGTACGCGGCCAACCGCAAAAACGTCAGCGATGTTTGGATCGCCGGACGACAACTGCTTGCCGATCGCAAATTCACTCGATACGACAGCGCCGCCATTCTTGCTCGTGCACGCGAGTGGCAACAACGTATAAGCTCGTCGTTATGAATACCGCTTCCAATATAGATCCGGCAGAGATCGCGCGCTTCGACACGAACGCTCAACGTTGGTGGGACGTTAATGGTGAATTTCGTCCGCTGCACGAGATCAATCCGGTGCGCGTCGCCTATATCGATCGACGCGCGTCACTCAAAGGAAAGCGCGCGCTCGACATCGGTTGCGGCGGCGGACTCGCAGCCGAAGGCATGGCGAAGTGCGGCGCACAAGTCACCGGCATTGATATGGGCGAACAAACCATCGAAGTCGCAACACTGCATGCACTGGCAGCCGGACTCAAGATCGACTATCGACGCGAATCGGCTGAGTCCCATGCGAGTCAACACGCCGGTCGTTACGATGTGGTGACGTGTTTAGAAATGCTCGAACACGTTCCCGATCCCGCAAGTGTTATTCGTGCAGTGACCAATCTCGTTCGTCCTGGCGGCGATGTTTTTTTCTCGACTATCAATCGCAATCTCAAAGCGTATGTACTCGCTGTCGTAGGCGCCGAATATGTGATGCGTTTGCTCACGCCCGGCACGCACACTTATAAACGATTTATTAAACCCTCGGAACTCGCGCGATGGTCGCGGGATGCGGGGCTAGATCTGTGTGACGTGGTCGGCATCGATTACAACCCGCTCACCCATCATTGCGCGATCAGCAAAGACCCCAGTGTGAATTACTTGATGCATCTCAAGCGAGCGCAGGCATGATCATTGCGATTCTCTGTGCAATCGGCGGCCTAGTGCTTGGTGCACTCGCCGGCGTATGGTTCGCGCGTCGCGGCGAACAACAACTTGCCGTGCAGTTAGCGGTCGCTCAATCGCAACTGAAAACTCAAGAGCAATTAGATCGCGAGCGAGTAACGTCGATCGAACATGCGATGGCCAAACTCACGTCGAGTTTCGATTCGGTCGCCGGTCAATCGTTGCGCGCCAATAGCGAAGTCTTCTTGAAGCTTGCTCGCGAACACCTCGGCACTCACAACCAAGCCGCAGCTGCAACGCTGACGGAGCGCGAGAAAGCCATTGAGACCATGGTCGCACCGATCAAAGAAGCCCTGATAAAAACCGAACAACAAATCGCTCGCATTGAAAAAGAACGCGCCGAGTCGTTCGGCAATCTGCGAGCGTCTATCGAAGCGGTCACGCTCGGACAGCAGGCATTACAACGCGAGACTCGCGGACTCGTCACCGCGTTGCGTCGTCCCGAAGTGCGCGGTCAATGGGGCGAGATGACATTAAAGCGACTTGCCGAACTCGCCGGCATGGTCGATCACTGCGATTTCAGCGAGCAAGTCCATGCGCGCAACAACGACGATGCGGCGATTCGTCCCGACATGATCGTGCATATGCCGGACGGTCGCGATCTAGTTGTCGACGTGAAGACACCGCTCGATGCCTATCTCGATGCGATGGATGCGCCGAGTGACGAGGCGCGCGCAATTGCTTTGAAGCGACATGCAAACGCGGTTGCGGACCGCGTGAAACAGCTATCGGCGAAAAGTTATTGGGCGCAATTTGAGAAGAGCCCCGACTTCGTCATTTTATTTATTCCCGGCGATCAGTTTCTTAGCGCGGCATTGGCCGAGAATCCGTCGTTACTGGAAGACGCGATTCGCCAAGACGTCATCATCACCACGCCGTCAAGCTTGGTCGCTCTATTAAAAGCCGTAGCATACGGTTGGCGACAAACGGCGCTCGCACAAAACGCTGAAACCATTCGCGGTCTCGCCGAAGATTTGTACAAACGTCTCGGTGTCTTCGCCAGCCATCTCACGAAACTCGGCCGCAATCTCGGGCAAAGCGTCGATGCCTACAACAGCGCAGTCGGCTCATTGGAACGGCAAGTGTTGCCCGGCGCGCGCAAGTTTACCGAACTCGGCGTGCGACCTGATCGCGAGATCGAAGCCATCGAACCTATCGACAAACTCACCCGCGATCCCCAAATTGTCGATGTTGCCGAACGAGCCGAATGAGCGCGCTCGAATCCGACTTTCTCAACCGCGCCGCCCCGCCCGGTTCGATGCGCTATTTCGCATTGTTGTATGCGTCGGCCAAACAACGAGAGTCGCTGACGGCCTTATTTGTGATCGACGCCGAAATTCGCGCGTCGACTCTCGCGGCGCACGAAGTGGCGCATACCCGGTTGCAATGGTGGCGAGCGGAAATAGATCGGCTGGTCAATCGCAATGCGCAACATCCCGCGACTCAAACATTGCAAGCGGCAATGCCCGCCGCCGAGTTCTCGATCTTGCATGAATTGCTCATGGCTGCCGACATGGATATGGCGCACATGACCTACAATACTGGGCCTGAGTTAAATGCCTATCTTCATCGTAGCGGTGGCGCGATCTTTGAGTTGGCGTCACGCTCAACGGATGGCAATGCGCGGCGCGCCGGTGCGCTGATTCGACGTGTCGAGACGCTGCGAGATCTGACTATCGATTCAAGGAATGGACGAGTGTATTGGCCGCTCGACGAATTAGAAAATCGCAAAATAAGCATCGAACAGTTAGCGCGCGGGCAGTCGACGGATGCGATTCGCCGGTTGTTGGCGACCGAGATTGCGCGACTACGCGCCGAGTTCGACGTCTTGCAAATTCTATATCGGCCGCTAATCGTCTTGGCCAAACTGCATGTGCAGTTGCTTAACCGCATCGAGCGCGCGAATTGCGATGTATTCTCTCAACGCCACGAACTCGGCCCTTGGAAAAAAAGCTGGACGGCTTGGCGCGCGGCGCGCCGTAGTTGATACTCTTGCACCACTTTCGATTTCCCGCTCTCACGACCTGACGCAATTGATGACCGACCCACGCACCTACCAAGCATCCGCCGATTTGCTCGACAATCGCGTCATCCTCATCACCGGCGCGAGCGATGGCATCGGTAAAGCGCTGGCGCTAGCCTGCGCTGCACATCGCGCCACGGTCATTCTGCACGGCCGCAATGTACGTCGCTTGGAAGCGGTGTATGACGCGATCATCGCAGCGCAAGGCAAACGTCCGTCCATTGCGCCGCTCGATTTCGAAAGAGCCGGAGCCACTGAATACGAAGCGCTAACAACGGCCATCGAAAAGGAATTCGGCCGACTCGACGGTCTCGTGCACAACGCCGGTGTGCTCGGCGAACGCGCGCCCATTGCACATCACGATGTGCAGAAGTGGTTGCGTACCATGCATGTCAACGTGAATGCGCCGTTCATTCTCACTAAATACTGTTTGCCGTTGCTGAAGAAATCCAGCGATGCTTCAATTATTTTCACTTCGAGCGGCGTGGTCGCGAAGCCTCGCGCCTATTGGGGCTCGTATCTTCCATCGAAATGGGCCAGCGACGGACTCATGCACATGCTCGCGGACGAATTGGAAAGCGAGCACATTCGCGTCAACAGCATCGATCCCGGTCGAGTGCGCACCAACATGCGCTTGCAAGCGTACCCGGCCGAAGATCGCAGCAAGCTTGCCGCACCGGAAGATGTCGTGGTGCCGTATTTGTATTTGTTAGGTCCGGAAGGCCAGGGCACGAGTAACCAATGCATTGTCGCGTAACACGGCAGCGCAATTTACCGCAATTTTACTAGGAACGACGCGAGTCGCCCGAGGGTTTTTTTTTGCCGCCAATTTTCCAAGTGCTGACTTTCTTATGCGGTGCTTTCTTGAATGCCCGCTTAGCCTCTCGATCGTCGGCGAATCGATCATCGCTAGATTTGACGACGCCATGGCGTGCAGACGATTTTTTCTTCGCCGTGCTGCGATCCGGGGCAACTCCACGGCGTTTGCGCGGATCGATTCGATCTTCCTGCGCTGCGGCGGGCTCCGGCGCTTTGATTTGCGCCAGTTCGTACACCGCAGTCAATTGAACCTCCGTCAGCGCGCGATGGCGACCGCGCGGAAGATCTCGCGGTAGTTCGATATTTCCGAAGGCGACTTGCGTCATGCGGCTGACTTTAAGATCTCGACTTTCGAATAACGCGCGGACCGCCGCACGGTGATCTGCGCGCGGAAGTTCGACTCGATACCAAAGATTGGAGCCTTCGCCACCGGAAGGTTCGACGCTAGTGAAATCGACTTCCTCAGCGCCTCGTCCGCTGTCGTAACTGACGTGGGGTGGAATTTCCGGCGGCGCTTCGGAATTTCCCGGTGCCAGCACTCGCACCATGTATGCCGTGGAAATCCAGCGTTTGCGTCGCGTCAGCCCATAACTCAAATTGCCGTCGTTGGTCATTAACAACAAGCCGCTGTCGCCGGCGTGCATGGGATTGATCGGCACCCACCGCGAGCCGCGAATCGCGGGTAGTCGATCGATCACTGCTTCGGCTGTGTCCGGTTCGTGTTCGACTGCAATTTCAGCATCGTCGAGTGGCAGCTGTTTGCTGCGCGCATCGTGAACGATCGGTTGACCCTGCGCTTTGTGAAACATCAGCACTTGCGGCGCAACTTCGATATTCAATCGCGCGGTAACTTCCTTGCCATCGATGGCAATGCGATCGCCGGGAATAAACTGAGCGCCGATCTGGGCGGGTTTCAGATTAATCGTGATGCGCCCTTCCACGATCCAACGTTCGATCTCGCGACGCGAACCCAGGCCATGGCGCGCAAGAATTTTTTGCAGACGTTCGGGCATGAAGGAATCGTGATTCGTGATACGTTGGATTTCGTCTTGCGCGGGTCGCGCACAGCGCGACGAAATCACTCTGCCGGCGGCGCGTAGAGGGCTGGTTTGGAATCGTCTTCGGCGGCAACTAGCGTCGACTTTTCAGAGGATTCGGAATCCGACGATTCAGTGTCGGACGATTCGCCGTCAGCCTCAACCTCCGACTCGGCGGACGCGTCGACTTCATCGCTCTCGCTGCCACTTTCCGACGCGGCGATTTGTACACCGTCTTCCAGAACCCCGTTTGCGGACGACACGTCGCCCGATGGCAATTCCAATTGCACGCCGACATTTTCCAGATCGCGCAATTCGGCGAGCGACGGCAATTGCTCCAGACTCTGCAAACCGAAGTAGTCCAAAAACTCTTTCGTGGTGCCGAGCACTTCCGGTCGTCCGGGCACTTCGCGATGACCGACGACGCGAATCCAATTGCGTTCTTGAATCGTGCGCATGATGCTTGAGCTGATGGCGACACCGCGAATCTCTTCGATCTCGCTGCGCGTGATCGGTTGTCGGTAGGCGATCAACGCGAGCGTTTCCAGCAACGCGCGCGAATATCGCGATGCGCGCTCTTGCCAGAGTCGCGACACAATATCCACGCACTTATTGCGAATCTGAATACGCCAACCGCTCGCCACTTCCAGCAATTCGATGCCGCGCGTTTCGTAGTCGCTCACCAAGTCGAGCAAGGCTTGTCGAACTTGTTCGGACGACGGACGCTCGCGCTCATCGAACAACTCGAGAATCTGCGCGTCGGTGACCGGCCGGCCCGCCGCCAACAGGGTTGCTTCGATGAGATTCTTCAGATCGGTGGGATTCATGTTGCAGTACTCGGGTCGTTTGCGTCTGACTGGGCGTCTGAATGAGCGATCTCGTCATCCTTTGCTGTATCTATCGCGGTGTCGAGCGAAGCGTCCACGTTATCGACGTCGTGATCTTCATCGTCATCTTCATCGGGCTCGGCCGGTTGCGCGAGCGCCGCAGCGTTTTGTTCGTCCCAATCGCTGTCCCCATCATGCTCTATGGTGACGCCAGTCTCGTCATCGCCCGCACCATTGACCACAATCTTAAGGTTGCGCGCTCCTGACGCTGGGCGCACATGAATCGGACCGTAGACTTCCGCTTGGACAATTTCAATCAAGCCTTCCCGCATCAATTCGAGCAATGCACTGAAGGTCACGGTGACGCCCATGCGGCCTTCTTCGGGATTGAACAGATGCGTAAAGTCGAGCCACGCTTGCGCGCGCAGCCGATCCAGAATTTCCGTCATGCGCTGACGAACCGATAAGCGTTCGCGCTGTACGTGATGATGCGCAAACATATTGGATCGCGCAACCACGTCGCGAAACGCCAACAGCATTTCTTGCAGCGTCACCTGCGGAATCATCTTGACAACCTTACGTTCCACCAGTTCCGCCGAGGCCGTCAACGTGTCGCGCTCCATGCGCTGTAAGCGATCAATATCTTCCGCCGCTTTCTTGAAGCGCTCGTATTCCTGTAAGCGGCGCACGAGTTCCGCGCGCGGATCCGCTTCGTCGTCGCTCTCTTCGGATTTCATACGCGGTAGCAACATGCGTGACTTGATTTCCGCCAGCATGGCGGCCATCAACAAGTACTCACCCGCGAGTTCCAACTGCAACTCGCTCATGACCTCGATGTATTTCATGTATTGCCGGGTAATCTCGGCAATGGGAATATCTAGGATGTCGAGATTCTGTCGACGAATAAGATACAGCAGCAAATCGAGGGGACCCTCGAACGCTTCCAAGAACACTTGCAGCGCGTCGGGCGGGATATACAAATCGCGCGGCAATTCGGTCATAGGCTCGCCATCGACCATCGCAAACGGCATTTCCTGCTGCTGCGGCGGTAACTCGAACTCGTTGACGAGTTCGGAGCCGGTGTCTGCGACTAATTTGAGTTTAGGTTTCATGGATCGGATTATCGGTAATTCATGCCCATCGCCTGACGCACTTCGTCGAGCGTTTGACGCGCCAAATCGCGCGCCTTCTCGCAACCTTCGGCAACGATCCCGCGCACGAGGTCTCGATTCTCATCGTACTCCTGCGCTCGCCGGCGAATAGTAGACACTTCGACGACTACTTTATCGATCAACCGCTTCTTGCAGTCGAGACAGCCAATCCCCGCGGAGCGGCATCCAGCTTGCACCCAGTCTAGCGTCTCGGCGTCGGAGTAGATCTTGTGCAATTCGAACACCGGGCATTTGTCGGGATCGCCGGCATCGGTGCGACGAACTCTCGCAGGATCCGTTTGCATCGTCTTGAGTTTCTTGGCTATCGAGTCTGGATCTTCGCGCAGCCCGATCGTGTTGCCGTAGGACTTGGACATCTTGCGACCGTCTACACCCGGCACTTTCGGTGTCGCCGTCAGCATGGCTTCGGGCTCCACCAAGATGCTGCGTCCGGTGCCTTCCAAGAAACCCAGTAGACGTTCACGATCGGCCAACGTCAGTCGCGCATTGTTTTGCAAGAGCACGGTTGCCTTTTCTAGCGCCGCTTGATCGCCCTGCTCTTGATACGCCTTGCGCGCTGCCCGGTACTGAGCGGCATTGCGGCTACCCAATCCTTTGATTGCTTTGTCGACCTTCGCTTCGAAATCGGTTTCTCGTCCGTATAAATGATTGAAACGTCGCGCCACTTCACGCGTGATCTCGACATGTGCGACTTGGTCTTCGCCAACCGGCACGTAGGCCGCCTTGTAGAGAAGAATGTCAGCGCTTTGCAGGAGCGGATAACCGAGAAAACCGTAAGTCGATAGATCCCTATCGTGCAACTGCTCCTGCTGATCTTTGAATGTAGGAACTCGTTCGAGCCAGCCGAGCGGCGTCATCATCGATAAGAGCAGATGAAGCTCCGAATGCTCGGGAACGCGCGACTGAATGAAAATCGTGGCCACGGCCGGATTGACGCCAGAGGCCAACCAATCGATGACCATGCTCCAAGTGTTGTCTTCTAACTTTGAAGTATCTTCGTAACCAGTTGTTAATGCGTGCAGGTCGGCGACAAAAAAATAGCATTGATACTGGTATTGCAGCTCGATCCAGTTCTTCAGCGCGCCATGGTAATTGCCCAAGTGCAGTTCGCCCGTGGGGCGCATGCCGGAGAGTACGCGTCGAGTAGGCGCAGCGGTCGATGTCAAAGCCGATCCCTTCAAGAACAAGCCCGATTCACTCGGAATATTTGTTCTAAGATATTTGTAAGTTCAATCAGTTAACTTCAAACGTTGATGGTCTTCATTAAAAACACATCGCGTCGGAGTCATTCGGAAGGCACCGATTATACGCAGCTTGGTTCCCCTGGGGTTGGGTTCGAATGGAGTTGGCAGCGACCACTGCGCGCGCGGCCGGCGGCTACCACCTAATTCGCTCTGATGTTCAGCGATGGCGACTCTACAGTCCAGCGACCACGCCTTTGCCTTGTCGCGCCACCACCGGCACGTCGCCCGCCATGTCGATCACGGTAGTCGGCTCAAGACCGCAATTGCCACCGTCAATGACCGCGTCGACCTGAGTCGCCAACCGCTCTTGAATCTCACGCGCATCCGTGAGCGGCAATTCTTCGCCC
>JAYTQU010000258.1:0-7449 GCA_043746555.1 Pseudomonadota bacterium
TTGCGATGCTCTGGGGCAATGAGCTGATCCGCGCTTACCTTTCGGCTGCGCACCTCTCTTGAGCCTGTGGGCTGTAGGCTGTAGGCTGTAGGTCGGAGAAGCCCAGGGAGGAGTACTCGTGAGGGATCACAAAAAAACTGCAGGTGTTTGAGTTGGCCGATCAGCTAGTGCTCGTTGTGTACAGGGAGTCCGCGCAATTCCCGTGAAACGAACTATATGGGCTGACTTCGCAGATAAGGCGCGCAGCAGTCTCCATTGCGGCAAACATCGTTGAAGGATGTGCCCGCACGACTCACGCGGACTATGTCCGGTTTCTTGAAATCGCTTATGGCTCTGCTCGCGAACTGCAATATGAAATCAGCCTATGGGAACGATTGGGGTATCTGCACAGAGATACACGCAACCAGTTACAAGTCGATTGCACATCTACCGCGAAAGCGCTCAACGGTCTCCTTCGCGCTCTACGCAGATTGTAACGACGCGTCTCTGGCCACCGCCTACAGCCAGACCTACAGGGATGTAGGAAATGCCGAGCTTCTCTGGAACGATGCTCGGCCACAATCCACAGCCTAGCGTATGCGAAGAATCGCCCTCACTGGCGGTATCGCTAGCGGCAAGACTGCGGTCGCCACCGCGTTTGCCGCGCTTGGCGTTCCGGTAATCGATACGGATCAAATCTCGCGCGATGTCCGCGCGCCCGGTACTTCGGTGCTTGCGAAAATCGTCGCAGAATTCGGCGAGGAGATGCTTGATGCCACCGGACACTTGGATACTCGCCGCATGCGCGAACGCATCTTTGCCGATCCTCTACAACGCGAGAAGCTGAATGCGATCACGCATCCTGCGATCCGCGATGAACTTGCTCGTCGAGCTACGGTGGCGGGAGGCGATTACCAAATACACGCCATTCCTTTGTTTGTCGAAAGCGGCGGCAAGGGAAACTATGATCGAGTGTTGGTGATCGATTGCCCCGAGGATTTGCAGCTTAAGCGACTCGTGCAGCGCGATGGAGTCGATACAAACCAGGCGCGACAGACGCTCGCCGCACAAGCCACTCGGCAGCAACGAGTGGCCATGGCCGATGATGTGATCGTCAACGACGGTGGTCTCGACGCCCTCCACGAACAGGTTCGACGGCTTCACCGGAAATACCTGGAATTGGCGGCAAGACGACCAGAACAGTAAAACGCCGCTATGGTCATCGCGCACGCTGTGCTTCAGAATAACGCGATGCAGACACCGGACGAATCCGCCGCCATCGACGAACAACCGCGGCTGATTGACTACGAGCAGCCGCTCAATGAGCGCATGCGCACCTTTCTGCGCCTGGAATTTCTCTACCAGCAATGGGGTTTCCATCAGGAGCAAAGCGATCCGTGGTCGACGCGCGCGGCAGTTAGTTTGTTGCTCGAAATCCTGGCGATCACCGCGCGTGGCGATATTCGTTCCGAAGTGATGAAAGAACTCGAACGTCACATGGCGGTCATCCACGAATTTCAGTCGCGACCTGGCGCCGATACCGATCGCGTGCACTCCATCGTCACCAACTTAGCGAAACTGCGCAGCGATCTGAATACTGCCGGCATGACGCCTTTGCAACGCTTGCGCGACTCGGACTTTTTAAACGCGATCAAACAACGCAGCGCGATTCCCGGCGGCACGTGCGAATTCGATTTGCCCGACTTCGCTCATTGGCTGAGCCTCCCGTTTGAAGTACGCGCGTCCGCGCTCGGCGAGTGGAGCGCGAATATTCGTCCGCTGTGTGATGCCGTGGTCGAATTGCTTTGGCTTACGCGACAGAATACTCACCCGCGTCGCGAAACTGCCACTGCCGGCGTGTTTCAGTTGGCGCTCGACAAACACGCGCATTGCCAATTACTTCGTATCACCTTGCCGTTCGGTGGCGAACTTTTTCCGGAGATTAGCGGTAGTCATCATCGCTGCACGATTCGATTTTTGAAATGGACGGACGTGTCGGTGCGCGCGGCGCAGACCGAAATAGATGTGCCGTTTTTATTGACGACGTGTACGTGAGAATAAAGGCGGTGGGCTCTTGGCTGTAGACTGTAGGTAAGATTGAGAGTTTGAAAGGCAGCGCGGCGATTTTTATCTACCTACAGCTCACAGCCCACCGCCTACGGTCATTCCTATGTCTTCCTGCCCCACCTGCAAACGCCCCGTTGAATGGAATGCATCGTCGCCGTGGCGTCCGTTTTGTAGTGAACGGTGTAAGTTGATCGATCTTGGCGCGTGGGCAAGCGAGCAGCATGCGATTCCGAGCGATGAACAGTTGCCAGACGACGGCGATGGAAATGTAATTCGCGAGTCCAACGACGGAGAACCGCGATGAATTGCGCAAAAAGTCTGTCGGTTTTACTTGCGTGTTTCACAGCATTCGTCGCGCACGGCGAACCGTTAACAATCGAACGAATTTTTGCCGCACCGGATCTAGCCGGACCGCAATTAAAGAGCCCGAAGATTTCTCCGGACGGCAAGTACGTCACGTTTCTGCAGGGAAAGCCCGATAACAAAGATCGACTCGATCTCTGGGGATTCGATGTGCGCTCCGGTCGTGCAGCGTTGTTGGTGGATTCGCGCGCGTTACTGCAAGGCGCGGAAACGCTGTCCGTCGAAGAAGCCGCACGACGCGAACGACAGCGCACCGCGAGTCTGCGCGGCATTGTCGAATACGAATTCTCCGCCGATGGCCGCCGCCTGCTCGTACCACTCGGCGGCGATTTATATGTGTACGACTTGAAAGCGCGCGCAAAACAAGCGGTGCAGCGCCTAACGAACACGCTTGACTACGAAACCGATGCGCGCTTCTCACCGCACGGTCGCTATGTCAGCTTCATACGCGAACACAATCTTTGGATTATAGAACTGCGAACCGGCGTCGAACGTCAACTCACTCACGACGGCGGCGGCTTGATTAACAACGGCGTCGCGGAGTTTATTGCGCAAGAAGAAATGGATCGCGACACCGGCTATTGGTGGTCGCCGGATGAGTCGCGCATTGCGTTCACGCGCACCGACGATACACCTGTGCAAGAAATCGAGCGCTCGGACATCTACGCCGATCGTACGGTGACCGTGCGCCAACGCTATCCCGCAGCGGGAACGGCTAACACATCGGTCGCGCTCAAGGTGTTCGACTTGGCGAGCAATGCGGAAACCGAAATCAATCTCGGTCGCGACAACAATATTTATCTCGCGCGAGTCGATTGGTTTCCCGATAGTCAGTATCTCGCCGTGCAACGCGAGTCGCGCAATCAACAGCGGCTCGATCTGATCAAGTCCGATGTACACACGGGCGTCGGACGAACCTTGCTCGCCGAAACGAGCAATACGTGGATCAATCTGAGCAACAATCTCGCTTTCATTGCCGAGCGACGCGCGTTCGTGTGGGCGTCTGAGCGCACCGGCTTTCGTCATCTTTACTTATACAGCGACAATGGCGAACTGATCCGACCTTTAACCGCCGGACCATGGGTGGCTAGTGGCGCGGTTGACGCCGATAACATCGATGCTAAGCGCGGGTTGATTTTCTTTTCGGCCAATGAAGCCTCGCCGCTCGAACAACAATTGTATGCGACATCGCTCGATACCGTCGATCCGTCGCGCGTAAAACGTATCTCGCGCGAAGGCGGTTGGCACAGCGCGTTGCTGTTTCCAGGGCAACGCGCTTATCTCGACAATTGGACGTCACCCGAACAACCGCCGTGCGTCGCGATTCGCAATATCGACGGCTCGCTCAAGCAGTGGGTGTTGCGCAATGCGCTCGACTCAATGCATCCCTATGCGTCGTACGTAAGCGATCATGTTGCCGAGGAATTCGGCTCGCTCAAAGCAGCCGATGGACAAGCGCTTTACTACCGATTAATCAAACCCGCGAAGCTTATCGAAGGAAAGCGCTATCCCGTGATATTCGATCTCTACGGTGGGCCGGGCAATCAATATGTGCAACGCACTTGGATGGGCGGCTCACGATCACCGCAAGGATTTTTTCGTCAACTACTCGCGCAACATGGATTTATTGTCTTCTCCCTCGACAACCGCGGCAGCGCCTTGCGCGGCAGGGCATTTGAAGCGCCAATCTTTCGCCGCTTCGGCAAAGTCGAGATTGAAGATCAATTGCGCGGTGTCGAGTTTCTCAAGACTTTGCCGTTCGTCGATGGCAACCGCATCGGCGTGATGGGTTGGAGTTACGGCGGTTACATGACGTTGATGGCGTTGACTACCGCGCCGACTATTTTTAAAGTCGGCGTTGCCGGCGCGCCGGTCACAGACTGGCACTTGTACGACACACACTACACCGAGCGCTATCTCGGCGATCCAAGTACGAACGCCGCCGGGTACGACACTAGTTCGATAACGCCTTACGCGAAAAACTTATCCGGTCGATTGCTGCTGGTGCATGGCATGGCCGACGACAATGTATTGTTCGCAAACAGCACGCAGCTGATGAAGCAATTGCAAGACGCCAACATTCAGTTCGACTTGATGACCTATCCGGGCGGAAAACATGGGCTAATCCGCCAACCGGAAATGGGAAGACACTTCTACGAGACGGTGCTGCGATTCTTTAAAGAAAGACTATAGGCTGTGCGCTGTAGCCGGAAAAGAGAAACGAAGCCTCTTCCTACAGTCTACAACCTTCTCGCGACAGCCTTCTTCAACGGCGCAATCATCGGCGCGTCCGCTTCCAGCAATCCGACCGACTCAAGATCGGCAAGCGCCACCCACTTGATCGATTGACCTTCCGCCGACGTCGGCGTTCCCTCGTAGCGAGTCACGCGCCACAGATCGAGCAGAATACTGCGATCGGAATAATGATGCGTGTACGCGACGATGGGTTCGGCGGCGAGCACTTTGATATTGAGCTCTTCGCGCAACTCGCGAACAAGTCCATCGAACGGCGTCTCATCGCGCGCAATTTTTCCGCCGGGAAATTCCCAACCGCCCGCCATGTGTTTACCGGCAGGACGTTGTGCGATCAACACGCGATCCTTCGCGTCGATCAATGCGCCGGCGACAACGTGGATGACGGGAAGACGTGGGGCCGGGGGCTGGAGACTGGCGGTAGAAGGCATGGAGGATTGGTAAACACTGATGCCCTGACACATCGACAAAGGCTAGTAACAGTGACGAGCAATAGTCACGAGAAAACAATCCGTGCCCTTCCGCCAGCCTCCAGCCTTTCTTATTCCTGCCGTCTTTCTTATCCGTCCGCCGCCAATGCGCCGTGACAATGTTTATATTTTTTTCCCGACCCGCACGGACACACTTCGTTTCTGCCGACCTTGCGACCTTCGCGTACAAAGGGCGCGACCATCCCCGTCGCTTGTTCCGCATCGGCGCTCGGCGGCGGCGAAGTCATCGACTCCGGCTGTGCATGTTGCAAACGCATGACCTGCTCCAGCTTTCTCTGCCGTTCGGCTTCTTCGGCTTGAATGTCGGCTTCAGTGCGCACTTGCACGCGCGCGAGCAAAGACACGGTGTCGTGCTTTACGCGATCGAGTAAGTTGGTAAACAGATCGAAAGCTTCGCGCTTGTATTCTTGTTTCGGATTCTTCTGCGCATAACTGCGGAGATGAATGCCTTGGCGCAGATAGTCCATCGCCGCCAAATGCTCGCGCCACTGCGAATCGAGTTGCTGCAGCATAATGGCCTTTTCCAAATGACGCATTACCTCCGGTCCGTATTGCTGTTCTTTCGACTCGTAGGCTTCGTTGATCGCAGCGTGAACTCGCGCGCGCAACGAATCTTCGGTAAGCGTCTTCTCTTGTTCGAGCAATTCTTTGACATCGAAACGCACGGCAAAATCGCGATCGATACTTTGCGTCAATCCCGCCGCGTCCCACATTTCTTCCACGCTCTTGGGAGGAACGTAGCGGTCGATCATGAATTCAGTCACTTCATGTCGTATTCCGGCAATCGCGTCGGCCACATTTTCCGCCGCCATCAATTCGGTGCGTTGCTGATAGATTACTTTGCGTTGATCGTTCGCAACGTCGTCGTATTCGAGAAGATTTTTTCGAGCGTCAAAGTTATGGGCTTCGACTTTGCGTTGCGAGTTCTCGATTACATTGGTGAGCATGCGGCTTTCGATCACTTCGCCTTCGCGCATTCCGGCGGTTTGCAGGAGTCGCTTAGTGCGCTCTGGGTTGCCGAAGATGCGCATCAAGTTATCTTCCAGCGAGATATAAAAACGACTCGATCCGGGATCGCCTTGTCGTCCGGAACGACCGCGCAATTGGTTATCGATGCGACGCGACTCGTGCCGTTCGGTGCCCACAATATGCAAGCCACCGGCGGCGACGACCGCTTCGTGACGCACTTTCCACTGTTCCTTGGCTTTTTCGCGCGTCGCATTGTCTGCGGCATCCATCCCGCGAAGTTCGACTTCCCAATTGCCGCCGAGCACGATGTCGGTGCCGCGACCGGCCATATTGGTGGCGATGGTGACCGTGCCTGGACGACCCGCTTGCGCGACCACCGATGCTTCGCGTTCGTGCTGTTTGGCATTCAGCACTTGATGTTCGACTTTTTCCTTGTTCAGCAAATCAGCCAGAAACTCGGAGGTTTCGATCGAGGTCGTGCCGACCAATACCGGCTGACCGCGTTTCGCGCAATCGCGAATATCTTCGATGATGGCGGCGAATTTATCTTTTTGCGTGAGAAACACGAGATCGGCGTGATCTTTGCGGACCATCGGGCGATGCGTGGGAATCACCACGACTTCCAAACCATAAATTTGTTGGAACTCGAAGGCTTCGGTGTCGGCCGTACCGGTCATGCCGGATAACTTGGCGTACATCCGAAAGAAATTTTGGAACGTGATCGACGCGACAGTTTGATTTTCTTCGCGAACGCGTACGCCTTCTTTCGCTTCGACCGCCTGATGCAAGCCGTCGGACCAGCGTCGGCCCGGCATCGTGCGACCGGTGAATTCGTCGACGATGACCACCTCGCCGTTACGAACGATGTATTCCACATCTTTGTGATAAAGCGAATGCGCGCGCAAAGCGGCATTCAAGTGATGCATTAAGCGAATATTCGCCGGGTCGTACAAACTCTGGTCGGGTTGCAAGAGACCCGCGTCGACAAACAACTGCTCGGCGTGCTCATGTCCTAAATCGGACAGGTGCACTTGTCGCGATTTTTCGTCGGTCCAAAAATCGCCTTCGCCTTCTTCCGTTTCTTGCCGGGACAGACGCGGCGCCAGCTTATTAATCTTGGTGTAGAGCTCGGTGCTCTCTTCCGCCGGACCGGAAATAATCAGCGGCGTGCGCGCTTCGTCGATCAGGATCGAGTCAACCTCGTCGACAATGGCAAAGCCCAGCTCGCGCTGCACTTTTTCATACACCTGGTAGACCATGTTGTCGCGCAGGTAATCAAAGCCGAATTCGTTGTTGGTGCCGTAGGTGATGTCCGCCGCGTAGGCGG
>JAYTQU010000259.1:0-4498 GCA_043746555.1 Pseudomonadota bacterium
GGGTAGCGGCGATGCTGGCTTCGTTGTTGTCATTGGAATCTCTGTTTCGACCGGATGTCGAAGACGGAACGATGGAGCAATGGGTGCTCTGTGGCCAACCGTTAGCGTGGTTGTTGCTTTTTAAGACAGTTGCGCACTGGGTGCTCGCTGGGGTTCCGTTGATAGTGGTTGCTCCGCTGATGGCCACAGGCTTTAGAATTCCCAATGATGCGCTGCCCGTTTTGATGGCATCGTTGACATTGGGGACCGGCATCTTGTCGATTCTCGGTGCCGTCGGCGCGGCTCTCACGGTAAGCGTGCGACGAGGCAATGTACTCGTTGCCTTGCTGGTGCTGCCGCTGCAAGTGCCGGTATTGATCTTCGGCGCGCATGCGGTGGATCAAGCGATGCACGGCGAATCGGTGCTGGGGCCGATGTATTTCTTGGCAGCGATGCTGTTGTTGGCGTTATCGCTGGGGCCGTTTGCGATGGCGGCTGCCATTCGAATTAGTGTGGAGTCGTAGAAAAGCCCATGTGGCCGAGTTCTTTTAAACGAGCGTTTCATAAACTTGCTTCGCCGCCGACCGCCTACGCGTTTGCTGGACGACTCCGTCCGTGGCTGTTGTGGATTTCGATCGCGCTCATGGCGTGGGGCACTTATCAAGCGTTGTTCGTCGTGCCGCCGGACTATCAGCAAAAAGACGCCGCGCGAATTCTGTATGTGCACTTGCCGGAAGGCGGTTGGTCGCAAGGCATTTATATGGCGATGGCGATTGCCGCCGCTGTTGGGCTGATCTGGCGAATGAAACTCGCGCACGCGTTGGCGGCAAGTTTGGCTCCGATCGGAGCTTGGATCACGGCACTCGCACTCTTTACCGGCGCAGTGTGGGGCAAGCCGATGTGGGGCACATGGTGGGCATGGGAAGATCCGCGCATCGTGTTCACCGTACTCACGCTATTTTTATATCTCGGTTACATGGCGTTGCGTGCATCGTTTGACGATATCGGTCGTGCCGATCGCGCGAGCGCGGTACTCGCTATCGTCGGCAGCGTGAATGTGCCGATTGTGAAATACTCGGTCGATTGGTGGAACAGCTTGCATCAAGGTGCCACGCTGTTGAAACTCGGCGCGCCGGCTATCGACGCATCGATGATATGGCCCGCCTATGTGATGATTCTCGCGTTCTTGTTATTCATTGCGGCCGTGACCTGCGACCGATTACGTGCGGAGATTCTGCGTCGCGAACGAAACGCCAGTTGGTTACCAACGAACTAAGCAGCATGATTGAAACCTACGCATCGTATGTCTGGCCCTGCTATATCGTGACCGCGGTCGTGCTCGCACTAAATGTGTGGCTCGCACGTCGTAGTCATGCCAAGGAATTGCAGGCGGCACGGCGACGTCGACAAATGCAAGCGGAGCAAACTCGATGATCGCCCGTCAACGTCGCATGCTTTTCGTGGGATTGATCTTTGTCGGCGTGGCCGGCGCGACAACGCTCGCACTGCGCGCTTTTAAAGAAAACGTGTCTTACTATGTGACACCAAGCGAGCTGCTGGCGGATCCCAACGCCGAACAAAAAGGATTTCGACTGGGGGGTATGGTCAAGCAAAGCAGCGTGCAACGAGCGGAAGGAAGTCTGACTGTGCACTTTGTGGTAACAGATTTTCAGCACGATGTACCCGTAACCTACACCGGAGTATTGCCGGATTTGTTTCATGAAGGGAAGGGCGTGATCGCCCGTGGAAAATATTTGGGAGGTACGTTTCAAGCTGAGGAAGTACTTGCTAAGCACGACGAGAAATATATGCCGCCTGAAATTGCGGAAAAGATCAAGCAAGAACATGGCGGTAGTATGCCTGTCGCGAAACCCTAGGAGTACGCGATGATTATCGAACTCGGTCATTTCGCGCTGATCCTGGCGCTGTGTTTGGCGAGCATTCAAGCATTCTTTGGACTCGCCGGTGCACAGACCCATCGGGCTCATTGGATGGCGGTGGCGCGACCGGCAGTTGCCGGACAATTCGTATTCACGGCATTTGCGTTTGGTTGTTTGGTGTATGCATTCGAGCAAAGCGATTTTTCTGTGCTCTACGTTGCCGAAAATTCCAACTCGGCGTTGCCCGCGTTCTATCGATTCACGGCCGCGTGGGGCGCGCATGAGGGTTCGATGCTCTTATGGCTATTTGTACTGACGCTCTGGTCGATCGCCGTATCGGCATTCAGTCGCAAGATGCCGGAAGAATTTGTCAGTCGAGTGCTCGGCGTCATGGGTTTACTCAGCGTCGGCTTCTCCTTATTTATTTTGTTAACGTCGAATCCTTTTGAGCGATTATTTCCACCCGCGCCCGATGGTCGCGATCTCAATCCTTTGCTTCAAGATCCGGCATTCGCTTTTCATCCGCCCACCACTTATCTCGGTTACGTCGGGATGTCGGTGCCATTTGCGTTTGCGATTGCGGCGATGCTTGAAGGCAAGCTCGATGCAGCATGGGCACGTTGGGTGCGACCATGGACGACGCTTGCGTGGATGTTCCTCACATGCGGAATTGCGCTGGGAAGTTGGTGGGCCTACTACGAACTAGGTTGGGGCGGATGGTGGTTTTGGGATCCGGTTGAAAATTCTTCGTTCATGCCCTGGCTCGCCGCGACCGCGTTGATTCACTCTCTGGCAGTCACGGAAAAGCGCGGACTGTTTAAGAGCTGGACGCTGTTGCTCGCGATCTTCACGTTTTCGTTGTCGATGTTGGGAACGTTCATTGTGCGTTCCGGCGTTTTGATTTCGGTACACTCGTTTGCCAGCGATCCGCGCAGAGGTATTTTTATTCTGGGATTTCTAATAATCTGTATCGGCGGTGCGCTGACGCTTTACGCTTGGCGCGCGTCGAAGTTCAAGTCCGATGCCGGTTTTGCAATGCTGTCGCGCGAATCCTTCTTACTATTTAACAACGTGTTGTTGATCGTGGGGCTGGTGATTGTCGTATTGGGCACGCTGTTCCCCATGTTTATCGATGCACTGAATCTCGGCAAGGTTTCCGTCGGGCCGCCATATTTCAATGCGATGTTTGTGATTCCGATGTTTCCGTTGTTGGCGATAATGATCGTCGGCATGCACGCCGGTTGGAAACGTGCCGACTTTAGCTCCATTCGTCATGCGCTCTATGTTGTCTTAGGCATTGCGGTGCTCGCCGCGATCGTCGTGCCGTGGGTCTTCTACGGAGCCGGGTCTGTTCTGACTGCGGTGGGAATTTTGCTTGCCGTGGCAGTGGGCGGATCCGCATTGATCGAACCCATACGACGTTGGCGCCGAGGTCATAGTCTCTCGCGCGGCGTGATCGGCATGTGTATCGCACACTTCGGCTTGGCGTTGTTTGTGTTAGGCGTGACGATCACGCGATCCTACGAAGCCGATCGCGATCTCACCATGACTTCGAATCAGACCGCGCAACTCGCCGGATACGATTTCAAATTTATGGGCACGCGCGACATTCAGGGTCCAAACTTCGACGCAGTGGAAGCCGACATCGCGATCTCGCGCGATGGTCAACCGCTCACCGTGTTGCACCCGCAGAAACGCGTGTATCGAGTGCAAAAAAACCCCATGACCGAGGCCGGTCTTTACGGCGGCATGCACCGCGATTTGTTGGTGGCGTTGGGCGAGCAAGTCGGTAACGGCACGTGGAGCGTGCGACTACAATATCGTCCGATGGTGCGCTTCGTGTGGCTGGGTGCGGTGATCATGGCGTTAGGCGGACTGATTGCTCTTCTGGACCGGCGCTATCGCACAGCAAAAGAAAACTCATCGGCGCCCCTTGTCCCACCCATCGCCACGCTCATCGTGTCGGGTGATGCACAAATTCAAGCGGGGAAATAGTCGATGCAGTGGCGCTTTGTGATTCCCGCTGGCGTGTTTGCCGCATTGTTCGCCGTTTTTGCGTTTGTCTTGCAGCGAACCGAGAGCGGGAACTACGACCCCCATGCAATTCAATCGCCTTTGCTCGGAAAATCCTCGCCGCAATTTCGATTGACTCAAGTAGAAGATGCAACCAAATTTGTCGAGTCGACAACCTTTGCCGGCAAACCCTTTGTCGTGAACGTCTGGGCCACATGGTGCGTGGCGTGTCGCGAAGAACATCCCACGTTGTTGGCGATTTCTAAACAGCATCTCGTACCGATAGTCGGTATCGATTGGAACGACGATTTAACGCAAGCGCAACGCTGGTTAATTGTGCTGGGTAATCCCTATGTCGCGACCGGCTTCGACAATCATGGCAAAGTCGCTATCAATTTCGGCGTATACGGCGCGCCGGAAACGTTTCTCATCGACGCCAATGGCATCGTGCTCTACAAGTTTGTGTCGCCCATGACCATGGAAGTGTGGCAGCGCGAATTCGTGCCACGAATAAAAAAGGCGGGCGGCGAATGAAACTCTCTTTGCTGGTTATACTCGGTTTATTTTTGACAGCGGCTTACGCCATCGATGCAGCACCGGCTTTCGACGATCCGACGTTGCAAGCA
>JAYTQU010000260.1:0-3198 GCA_043746555.1 Pseudomonadota bacterium
CGAACCCGCGACCCCCTGATTACAAATCAGGTGCACTACCAACTGTGCTAAGCCGGCTCGTTTACGCTTTGCCACGCACTATTATACGGAAATTTTCGCGCGGAACCTTCAGCCCGTTGCGGACTGTGCGCAAGGTCGCGTCTCAAGTCGCACGATTTTTCCCGGTTGTGAGGCAAGGATGGAGGTGTCGAGGATTTTGTTACCGTCCTTGAGATCGACATCGATCCAATACACCGAACCGGCGCGCGTACGGTCGGCGATGGTTGCATCGAATCCCAAGCTTTTTGCTTCATTCATGCGTCGTTGTGCGCGATCGTGTTCTTTGAAGACGCCGAGCGAGATGACGTTGGGCGGATCGGTCCCCGGCAAAATGTAAGCGTCGCTGACGCCCTTGACCTTGAGTTTATCGATAGCGTTTTGTGCCTGTTCGTGTGTCGCGAATCCGGCAATGCTGACCCAGTTTCCCACCCATAGTTCTCCTTGTTCCAATCGCTGCCGTGAATTAAATCCAGCGCCCTCGAGTACAGCGGAAGCTTGTACGACTGTGGGCAGATCTTGGAAAGGCCCAACGCTCGTGCACTCCTCCGTAGCGGAATCCTGCGCCGAAGGCATGGCCGTTGCGGGCTTTGCTGCCGCGATTCGCGTTGTGGGTTTCTTGTTAGGTGGGGCTTCTGCGGGAACACGTTCGGACGCCAACACCAGTCGTGGTGCGTTTTCGTCGATGCTAGCCACTTGCGTCGGTTCGGGTGAAGCGTCGATTAACACTGCCCACCCCAGGTAGCCGAGATTGGCAATGATGATGAGAAGTGCGAGCGCGCGCATGGATCGAATCTGAAATTATCCGAATGAGTTTGTTTGACGTGAAGCTATTTGCGACCGCTGGTCCAATACGCCGAGATGTCGGCAATGTCTTGATCGGACAGTTTCAAAGTACGTTTGCCGTGCGGGACCTTTCCCGCGACGATATCTTTGATGAGCGACTGCAACGCAGGTTCCGTTTCGCCGCTCCAATCTGCGGCACGATGACATTCGCTACATAGTTGCGCCACTTTAGCCTTGCCCGCTTCGACATCTGCCGCGGATGCGTTTAGGACCCATGCCGCGGCAACGACACCAATACCTCGATAGATCGATCGCTTCATTGCATGCACTCCGTTCTTGAAGTGTGAATCATACACGGTGACGAACCGCGCTCGTCGTTGCTTGACTGTTACTGACGAGCTAGAACCGCGAGCCCCTGCAGGACGAGATCAGGCACAGCCCGATACGCGATGCGTAAAAACGGCGCGATGCGATCGCTGCCACCGCCCGCAAGTAACAATATGCAGGACTCGCCGCATCGCTCACGTAAATCCGCAACTGTTCGCTCGATGACCGCCGCCAATTGATGGGCAACGCCCTGGTGGACAGCCCCCAAGGTATTCCCTGCAAAAATCGAAGAACCGAGTTCTCCCGTCTGCGCGCGCGTTGCGATGTCGGCTGTCTTATCGAGCAAGCTCGCGACCGCCAAATCCGGGCCGGGCACAATAATGCCGCCGAGATGTTGGCCGTGCACATCGATACTGTCGACCGTCATGGCAGTGCCGACACTCGCAACACAAGCCGCGCCGTTCTGCCGATGGAACGCAGCTATAACGCCCAGCCACCGATCGACGCCAAGATTTTCCGGAACCGCATATCCACAACGCACACCCGCAGCGTGCGCCGTCGAATGAACGAACTCGGGCGCGATTGCCCACTTCGCTTGAATCCCTTCTGCAACAAGTCGCGCGATCGCATCGCCGCCGACGTTCGCGATCAACACGCGCTGCGGTTTTGGTAATGACGACAACATTTGTGTGTGCAGCGTTGAGCGATCCCACGCCGCGTAACTCGCCGCCTGCTGCTCGGTGATGCCATCCAGTGTGAGCGTTGCCCACTTGATACGCGTATTGCCGATGTCGATGAGCAAAGTCATGATGGCTCTCGCGCAACCGCGCGCAAACTCACATCGCCTGACATGAAGCGCTGCAATTTTCCGTCGATGTCGACTAACAATGCGCCATCGCCCGCAACACCGCGTGCAATGCCGACGATGGTTTCGTTGGCGGATAGCACGCGCACCGGCGCATCGAGCAAGGAGTCGATACCGCGCCATTCGGTTTCGAACGCGCCGAATCCGTCTCGTTCGAAAACTCGCAACGCCACAATGAGCTCGTCGACCATCACCGCAACGAGCTCATTGCGTTCCGGTGGATGTCCGTTCGTCACATCTTGTAGATCGGTGATCAACGCGGCTTGTTGTTCGGCTAACGCAATCCGCGTTTCCGGTGGCATGTGCAAATTTAATCCGATGCCAATGACGACTCGCGCCGGACCGCCCGCCTCGCCGCGCATATCGATCAGAATTCCGGCCAGCTTTCGGTGACGATGTACGATGTCGTTCGGCCATTTCAGTTGCACCTGGTCGCAATGAAGGCGACGCAGTGCGCGTGTGACGGCTACTCCGACAACGAGACTCAAAGCCGAAAAGCCCGATGGTGACTCGGCGAATTGCCAAGCAAGCGACAAGCAGACTCCCGATCCAAATGGCGCAATCCAAGATCGCCCACGCCGCCCGCGACCGGCAGTCTGAACTTCGGCGACGCATACCAGCGCTTGCCCCGGAAGTGGGCCTTCCTCGTCGATAAGATAGCGATTGGTGGAATCGACTGTGAGTAGAACGTCGATGCGCTCGATGGCCGAACGCGAGGCCGAACTCACTGCCGCGTCAATGATTTTGGAATCATAAAGCTGAACTGCGCGCGGCAGTCGATAGCCTTGGCGCTCCAGCGCCTCGATTCCAATTCCTTTCTTGCGTAGGTTTCCGATTAACTTCCAAACGGCACTGCGCGTTATCCGTAGCTGTTTAGCGAGTTGCTCGCCGGATTGAAACTCGCCGGTCGCCAACAACGACAACACTCGACGACGACGCGCATCGGCGGTTTGACTGCGACGCGACGTCATTGGTAAACGCGCCATATCGAGTGGAAGTCTTCGTGCGTTTGAACGCGGCCAGTGTGCGCGTGCGATAAGGACTGCTTGATCATGAGCGAGGCCGCAACAGCCATAGTCTGTTTGCTCTATTTTCGGTACCGTTACGCATGCGGCCAATGTTACCGCGATGAGTGAATACGACGAATAGGGTCATCACGAGACCAAAGATGGCGAGCGAATCAG
>JAYTQU010000261.1:0-7651 GCA_043746555.1 Pseudomonadota bacterium
ATGGAATTTGATGCCGACCGAATTGTCCGGCGGCATGGCGCGACGTGTCGCTTTAGCGCGGGCGATTGCCAGCGATCCCGCGATGCTGATTTACGACGAGCCGTTTGCGGGACTCGATCCGATTTCCATGGGCGTGATTCTGCGGTTGATTAGGCAGATGAACGATGCGCTCGGTCTTACGAGTTTGGTCGTCTCGCACGATGTCGATGAGATCGCGTTGTTGGCGGACATGAGTTACATCCTGGCGAGCGGCAAAGTAGTCGCGTCGGGCGAAACCAAGTCGCTTAAGCAATCGGACGATGAACTCGTCCGTCAATTCATGAACGGTTTGGCCGATGGACCGGTGCCATTTCACTATCCGGCTCCTCCGTATCGCGAGCAAATAGTCGACGGACTTTCCGCATGACGATGTTCAAAGATATTTGGGCCAACCTGCAAAACTTCGTTGCCAATTCCGGCGCGGCGTTCCTATTCCTACTGCGCATTCTCGCGCAAGTGCCCGCCGCATTGTTGCGACCGAGTTTAATCGTTCGACAGGTTCACAACGCCGGCGGTTTATCGCTGGTCATCATCATGACCAGCGGCTTGGTGGTCGGTATGGTGCTTGGATTACAAGGCTACGATTTGCTGGCGCGCTTCGGTTCGGAAGAATCGTTGGGTACCGGCGCGGGCCTTGCGCTAATAAAAGAGCTAGGTCCAGTGTTGACTGCGCTGTTGTTCGCCGGTCGAGCGGGGACGGCGCTCGCATCGGAGATTGGATTGATGAAAGCAACCGATCAGCTCGCGGCGATGGAGATGATGGCCGTCGATTCGGTTCGTTACGTTATCGCGCCGCGTTTTTTAGGCGGCGTCATCGCACTGCCGATGTTGACCGCCATCTTTATCATGATCGGTTTATTCGGCGTTCAGCTCGTCGGCGTACAACAGTTGGGCATCGATCAAGGCACGTTCTGGTCTCAGTTGCGCGGGAGCGTCGACCTGCGCGACGTTAGCGAAGGCATTGTCAAAGGTTGCGTGTTCGGTGTTGCCTGTAGTTTAGTGGCCGTCTACGAGGGCTTTCGGTCCGAGCCGACTGCGGAAGGTGTGGGTCGCGCAACGACGCGTGCAGTAGTGAACTCTGCGGTGTTGGTGTTGATCTTAGATTACATGTTGACGGCGGTGATGTTGTAAGTTGTTTGGGCTGCTCGCCACGATGTGGTGTGGTGTGTCGGTAGTGGGAATTGAGTGTGCGAGGTGATGTATGCGTCAATCGCGAGCGATTGAAGTTTCGGCGGGAATGTTCGTGCTGCTCGGTTTTGCCGCGCTGTGGTTTTTGGTGACGCAGATCACCAATCGCGATATCAGTGTGTCCACGGGCGCGTATGAAGTCATTGCGAAATTCGAGAACATCGGCAGTTTGAAAGTCGGCGCGCCGGTGTCGATGGCCGGCGTCACCATCGGACGTGTCGATTCGATTAACCTTGATCAAAACATCTACAAAGCTGTCGTGAAGATGAAGATCAATCCGAATTTCAATCGGCTTCCCGACGACAGCGATGCGAGCATCATGACGGCGGGACTCTTGGGCGGCCAATATATTGGCGTCAGCCCGGGAGGATCGGAGAAATATATGAAGGGCGGCGATCAATTCACGCTGGTGCAGGACGCCTTCGTGTTGGAAAAGCTCATCAATCAACTAGTGGCGACGTTCATGAGCAAGAAGGACGATTCGAATGCGGACGCGAAAAAATAATTGGAGGATGACTGCGATGCGAAACTCAATTGCCAGGCAACTACGACATCTGTTCGCGCTCAACACTGCGTGTGTCTTATTGGTCGCGATGATTCCGCCCGCGACGACGTTGGCCGCCGACGCGCAACCGGGACCGGGAGAATTGATCGACTCGGTGGCGCATCAAGTACTGAAATCCTTGGACGCGCATCGCGAAGAAATGCGTAAGGACCCGAAGAAAATTCGCAAGCTCGTGGACGATCTGTTACTGCCGCGTTTCGATACCGAATACTCGGCGCGTCAGGTGTTGGGCTTGCATTGGCGCAAGGCGACGCCGGATCAGCGCACGCGCTTCATCGAGGCTTTTTATCAGTCGCTGCTGCAAAACTACGGCGAAGCGCTGCTCGACTTTACGCCCGATCGCTTGAAGATCTTTCCGTATCGCGAGGATCCCAGCGATAAGAATCGCGCGACGATTCGCACCGAAGTGCGTCGCGACGACGGTTCGCGTGTGCCGGTCAATTACACCATGCACAAGACCGACGCCGGTTGGAAAGCGTGGGACGTCACCATCGAAGGCGTTTCGTACGTGAAATCGTTTCGTACCGATTTCTCGACTGAGATCGATCAGAAAGGTTTGGATTCGGTAATCGCTCGTCTTGAGGCGCAGAACGCGAACGGCACTCCGACCAAACGGGGCGGCGCCAAGAAAAGCGGCGGCAAGTAAGGTGCCTCCAGCACATGCATTTAAGCGCGAATCGGACGGACACTATTCCGTGGTGGGCGGATTGGTATTCGCCACCGCGCGCGACGTTCTAAAGCAAAGCGCGGCGGCGCTCGCGTCGGAAGCGCAATGGACGATTGACTTGTCGAAGGTCGACAGCGCCGATAGCGCGGGACTCTCATTATTAATCGAATGGTATCGGTTGGCCGCCCGAGCGAATCGACCGATCCGTTTTGTCGGCGCACCTGCGCAATTGTTAGCGCTGGCAAAGATCAGCGATATCGATGAGTTGCTGCCGTTCGGAACGTAATCGACTAGCGTTTGCTAGTGTCGTCGTCGATAAATTCTTCGATTTTTTCCTCGGGCGGATTGCCGTCGAATATCAAGTATTCGCGGCGCTGCACCCACGCATCGCGAATCACCCCGTACTTGTCGTAAGCGCTGTCGAGCGTTGCATCGGTCGTCAGCAACGAAGCGCGTTTGTCGATGACTTCAAGTCCGCGTGCGCCCCATTCGACTCCGGCCGGAGTATTAGTGTTGCGTAGCACGTTGAAAAAGTAACCGACGACGATTCCCGGCGCGTCGCGCACACTCGACGGGCCGAAAAACGGTAACACCAGATACGGACCGGAGGGCATTCCCCAGCGCGCGAAAGTTTGTCCGAAATCTTCGTCGTGTTCGCGCAGCCCTATTTTGTCGGCGACATCGAAAATTCCGACCAGACCGAACACGGTGTTGGTAACGAAGCGGCAAGTGTCTTGCAAGAATAACTTTGGCTTCGCCTGCAGCAATTGATTTGCGATCGTCACCGGATACCGCAGGTTGGAAAACACGTTGCCCACACCTGTGCGCAACCACTGCGGTGTGACCTTCTTGTAGCCTTGCGCGGTGGGTTTGAGCACGGCGCGATCCAATCCGTCGTTGAACTTGTAGATGCCGCGATTCATTCCCTGCCAGGGATCGTCGTGCGTGGTGCGACCGGGCACGGTGGCGCAACCGGCGAGTACGCAGGAAAGCAGCGTCAACGCGAGATCGGCACGACGCAAAATGAGCGAACGAAGTGACTGCATGCGGTCTTGATTCTTGTACACAACGAAACTCGGCTATTGTAGCCTTATCGACCGACACGGCGCTCGTCCTGTTGCGGTCGAGACAATCGACGCGGCATGGCGGCGCGTATTTCATCCAGTCGAGCGCGAAAGCGCGCGCGTTGTACATCGGTTATTTTGGGAACCGACAAGGCCAGTTGCAGTTGATTCACCGCTAGCGCCAAGTCACCGCCCATGATGTGATATTCCGACATGTAAGCGTAGGCGTCGGCGACATCGTCGGCGGCGTTCGCGGTCAACGCGAGTTGTCGAACTTGCGCCGGGGTGGGTTCAACGGCATTAAAAAGATCGAGCAGCACACGGTGCGCCTGCTTCGGTTGACCGTACCGCGTTAGCGCTTCCGCATACCGGACGGTCGTCGACACATCGCGCGGAAATAATTGCATCGATCGTTCGTAGGTCGCTAGCGTTCCCGCTTTATCGCCGGCGGCGAATTGCGCTTGACCGAGAGCGGTGCGATATTGCACGACCGATTCGTTCTTGTTGACCAGGGCGCGCAAAATCGGCACGGCGCTCGCCGGCTCGCCGGCGGCGACCATTGCGATTGCTTTGCCGTACGATTCGGCCGGTGTGTTGTCGGTATTGGCGCGATCCCGCGCGGTGTAATAAGTCAGCGGGGATTCGCCCGATGCCGTCGTTAAGACTCGAACGCGCTCGCGCGAGATGGCGTAGCTCAAGCTATCGGTCACGTGATTCACCGGCAGTTCGGCGACGCGAGCTCGGGCCTCGGCGATTCGATCGGTCGTCACCGGATGCGATAGGACGATCGAAGGTACGTTCGATTCGTGACCGCCGCTTAGTTTCGCGATCACCTCAAAGAAATTCGGCATGCCGTTCGGGTCGAATCCGGCGCGCGATAAAACGCCCATGCCAACGCGGTCGGCCTCGCTTTCCATGTCGCGTGAAAAACTCATTTGTTGCGCCAGCGCGATGGTTTGCGCGCCGGCGATGCCAGCCATCGCCGCGTCGCCGCCTCCATGGGTGGTCGCTCCCAACAATATCGCTGCGAGCATTGCCGCGGTCGAGGCCAGCGCCGATTTCCGCTGTTCAAGCAGACTGCGAATAATGTGGCGCTGGGTGACGTGCGATATTTCGTGCGCCAACACGCCGGCCAACTCGCTTTCGTTGTGGGTGGCGAGAATCAGTCCGCTGTTCACGAACACGAAACCGCCCGGCACGGCGAAGGCGTTGATGTTCGGGTCTTTGACAACTACAAAATGAAACTTTTGCTTGCCGTCTTGTGCGGCGCTCGATAATCGGTGCCCAAGCGTATCGATGTATTGCGTGACTTCCGGATCTTCCAGAATCTGATCGGCGTTGCGGTACTCGCGCAAAACGCTCAAGCCGATGCGATATTCGTCGTCGAGCGAAATGGCGGCTTCGGCGGGACTGCCGATGTCCGGTAGTTGCTCGGGATCGATCGCGTGCGCCGGTGCAATGGCGCCACTGACCAGTAAGGCAATGCTGAGTATGGCGAGAAAAAGAGCGCGGACGGTGTTCACTGCGGTGGCCTATCGTATTGCGTACTGTATTTAGGGCTTGGACCGGTGGAAGTTGCGGCAGTTCGAACCTTTATAGGATTTCCGATGCGTAGTCCGCCAATCGCGAGCGTTCGCCTCGTTTCAACGTGATGTGGCCCGAGTGCGCCCAGCCTCGAAATCGATTCACGATGTAGGTAAGGCCGCAGGTGGTTTCGGTCAAGTAGGGCGTGTCGATCTGTGCGATGTTACCGAGGCAAACGAGTTTTGTCCCGGGACCCGCGCGCGTCACCATGGCCTTCATTTGTTTGGGCGTTAAGTTTTGCGCTTCGTCGATGATGAGGAAGCGATTTAAGAACGTTCGGCCGCGCATGAAATTGAGCGAGCGAATCTTGATGCGATTGCGCAGTAAGTCGTTGGTCGCGGCGCGCCCCCACTGACCGCCTTCCTGACTGCGCGTGAGCACTTCCAAGTTATCCATGAGCGCGCCCATCCACGGTTCCATTTTTTCTTCCTCGGTGCCCGGCAAAAATCCGATGTCTTCGCCCAAGGGGATCGTGACGCGCGTCATGATGATTTCGCTGAAGCGATTCGCTTCCAAAGTCTGTGCGAGACCCGCAGCAAGCGTCATCAGAGTCTTGCCCGTTCCCGCCGGACCCAAAATGGTGATGAAGTCGATATCGGGATTCATGAGTATATTGAGCGCGAAATTTTGTTCGCGATTGCGCGCCGCGATGCCCCATACGTTGTGACGTTCGCTACGATAGTCATGCGCAAGCTGCAAAACGGCGCCGTCGTCGTCGATCGATCGCACAATCGCTTCGACGCCGGTCGGTTCAGCTTGATGGAGAAACAGATTCGGTTGCCAATCGCGAATCAACGGTCCTTGAACGCGATAAAACGTGCGGGCATGTTCCTGCCACGAATGCATCTTCTTACCGTGACGCTCCCAAAAATTGTCGGGAATTTCCTGCATGCCGGTGTACAGCAGATCGGCGTCTTCGATGGTTTTGTCAGACGAGTAATCTTCCGCGTGAACGCCGATGATTGCCGCCTTGATTCGCAGATTAATATCCTTGGAGACCAGCGTGACGCGCGATTGCGGGTGCTCCTGTTGCAGCGCCAACGTGTGCCCCAAGATGGCGTTGTCGGCGCCGTGTCCGGGCAGATCCTGCGGGAGTCCGCCTTTAAGTATCCGCGTTTGAAAAAACAATCGGCCTTTAGGCTGATGTTTGCGGCCATTCTGCAAACCCGAGTGAA
Source organism: Pseudomonadota bacterium (assembly GCA_043746555.1). Taxonomy (GTDB): domain Bacteria; phylum Pseudomonadota; class Gammaproteobacteria; order Steroidobacterales; family Steroidobacteraceae; genus CAZQYC01. The sequence continues at coordinate 6,283 of JAYTQU010000261.1, forward strand.
CATGTGCATCGTGCAGTGCGATGCCGCGATCGATTTGCTCTTTGGTCGCGGTTGCCATCAGTTCGTCGAGAAAGCGACTCACTTGACGAACGTTGCGCGCCGGTTCCGATATGCCCTTTTTCCCCGCATCGAGCTCTTCGAGCACAATCATGGGAATAAACACATCGTGCTCTTCGAAACGAAATATAGCCGTTGGGTCGTGCATCAACACATTGGTGTCGAGCACAAAGATGCGGCGCGAATCGGCTGAATATTTGCGAGTCGGACTGCCTGAACGAATGGATTTCTGATTCTTCGCTTTCGGTGGTTTAGGCATGAGTTACTACAGCAGCTTCGCTGCGGCTAAGACTTCGTCGGCGTGGCCTTTAACTTTGAGCTTGCGCCATTCGCGTTGCAGGATGCCTGTTGCGTCGATGAGAAACGTGCTGCGCTCGATTCCCATGAACTTGCGGCCGTACAGGCTCTTCTCCTTGATGACGTCGTACAGTTTGCACACGACGCGATCTTCGTCTGCCAGTAGGTCGAACGGAAATTTCATTTTGGCTTTGAACTTGTCGTGCGATGCGAGCGAGTCGCCGGAAATGCCGAACACCAGCGTACGGGCTTTCTTAAACGCCGGCATCAACGCGGTGAAATCCATACCTTCTTGCGTACAACCCGGGGTGTTGTCCTTGGGGTAGAAATAGAGTACGACATTTTTTCCAATCGTGTTCTTTAGCTTAAATGGCTCGCCACCGGTGCTTGGCAGCGAAAACGCCGGCGCCGCTTTGCCAACCGCGATTTTGCTCATGACCGTCGACCTCGATTTTCAAAAGCTCAAATTTTCAATGGCTCCAGAATGGCATCCAAATTCATCTGGTCGCACAAATCCAAAAATTCTTCGCGAAGCGCGGCAATATGAATGCGACTCGGAATGTGGATGACCATCTGCACCGCGAACATCGGTGCGCCGGTGTGCGCGGCGGCGTAACTGCGCGTGTTCAATTCGGCGATGTCGATACCGCGCGAACTGAAGAAACCCGCTAGGTTGTAGACGATGCCTGGCTGATCCAAGCAGACCACATCGACGGTGTAGGTGACTACGTCCGGTCGCGCGGGACGTTGGTCCGTTTTGCGCAAGGTTGCGGTGATGCCGCTCGATTCCGACAATTTCTTGAGTTCGCCTTCAAGTTTGGCGAGCGTATGCCAGTTTCCGGACACGAGCAGCAGCATGGCGAAGTCGGTGCCGAGCGCGCTCATGCGGCTCTCGACAATGTTGCCGCCGCAGTCCGCGACCACGCGCGTTAAGTCGTATACGAGTCCAGTGCGATCGCCGCCGATGGCGTTGATTACGATCAATTGCTTTAAGACGCTGGAAGGAGGGGTGGCC
>JAYTQU010000262.1:0-16245 GCA_043746555.1 Pseudomonadota bacterium
CGGTCTGAAAAATACTCACGTACTGCCGTGTACGCTGCGCTTTTTCAGGCCGTTGCGCCTTGCCCCGCATCGCTTGATCCCAACCTGACAAAGTAGAACCAATAACAGTTTTGCCGCGATCTGCGGTAGGAGTGGGGACGCTATGGTCACTTTGAAAAAAATCACGATTGCGTTCGCAGTCGCATGGGTAAGCGCCATTCTGGCCGGATGCGCGTCGACGCAGGCCGCTCATCATTCGAACAGTCACCAGGCGAATAGTCATTGGGTCGGTGTATGGGGTGCAAGTCCGGTGGTATCCGCACCGAATACTCCGGGCTTCAATAATCGAACACTGCGACTGATCGCGCATCCAAGTTTGAGTGGCGAAAGCATCCGCGTTCGAATCGGTAATACATTTGGGGCTCAGCCGCTAAGTATCGGCGCTGCAACTGTCGCATTGCAAGCCGATGGCGCGTCCATCATCGCGGATTCGATGAAGGTGCTGACATTCGGTGGGCGCTCTTCGATATCCGTTCCCCCTGGCGCGCTGGTGGTGAGTGATCCGGTCGCGCTGCGCGTGTCCTCGAAACAGAATGTGGCGGTGAGCCTGTTTTTCCCGACGGACACTGGACCCGCATCGGCGCATCCTGGCGCGAATCAAACATCGTTTGTATCTGGCGCGGGAAATTTTTCGACCGCGAGCGATGCAGCGTCATTCGCAACGACAATACCTAGTTGGCCATTTCTGACCAATCTCGAAGTGCAGGCAGCCGAGAACGTCCATGCCGTTGTGACGTTTGGCGATTCGATTACCGACGGCTACAAATCCACCGTCAATGCGAATCGACGTTGGCCGGACTATCTGGCCGCACGCTTGAACGCTGCCAATCGTCGCATCGCTGTGGTGAATGAAGGCATCAGCGGCAATCGCGTTTTGCACGATTCACTCGCGGCGCAACCGAGATTCGGTGCAAACGCTTTAGCACGCTTCGATCGCGACGTGTTGGCCGTGAGCGGCGCAACGTGTGTTGTCGTGTTGATCGGGATCAACGATATCGGCATGGGAAGTTTGACACGCAACCCAAACGAAGCGGTGAGTGCGGAAGACATCATCGGCGGATTGCAACAAATGGCGGTCCGCGCACACGCAAGGGGACTTAAGGTCATCGGCGCAACGCTGACACCATTTCGACCGGCGGCGTACTTCTCGGAAGAGGGCGAGAAGAAGCGTGAAGCAGTGAATACATGGGTTCGTTCAAGCAAAGAGCTGGATGGCGTGATCGACTTCGACAAAGCGACTCGCGATCCGAGCAATCCTTCGCAATTCCTTGCCGCCTACGATAGCGGCGATCATCTGCATCCCAACGACGCCGGCTACAAGGCGATGGCGGATAGTATCGACTTATCGTTATTCAAATAGTTTTGGAATTTGGAAAACCATCTTGTGCTCGCGGGACTCGCGCGGTTACTATGCGCGCTCAGGTGTGAAGGAACGCCTGCCCGCACAAGAGGCTCTCATCCTTCGATCAGCTTGATCTTTACTTCAACTGACGACCAACCAGTTCTGGCCATAGCGGGAATGCCGGACATCTAACTGGGAGTTGTCATGTCTGTTTCTACTAATTCTATTTCACCTGAATTGCCGGAATTCGAAGGCTTTAGCAACGACTTGTTGCAGGAGCTCAAAGTTCGCGCACGCCTGCGCTTGAATGCATTGCATTCAAACGACGATCTCGTTCTTTCGTATGCCCGTTTTATTTCTAAGCGCCGCCGCTGGCCAATGCCGCCGGAATGGAAGCTGCAACATGCACTCAACATCGTAGCGAGCGAGTTAGGCTTTCGCGATTGGCAACACGCGCGCGTAGTGCTGGCCGGAACGGCAAAGCGAGGCGATGACATGGGCGGGTTTTGGTATCCGAGCAACGGCGTGTTGTTGCTCAATCACTGGTTTGCTCGTTACGAGGAAGCCAAAGAGTTGCATTGCCAAGGCGAGTATTGGTTGCTGCCGTACGCTAAACAATTTGTGGCGGTCGATCGCAATTATCTACGAGAGTTATCGCTTGATCCGCAATTGCCGTTGTGGGAAGAAATCTCTCGCGATCTGGTCGCGTGTTACGGCGATGAACGCTGGCATCGACTTTGTGCCTTGCGACTCATGTCAACACGTGGCTTGCCGCCACCGAAGCTCATGCAGTTCTAATCGCTCAGCAGGAGATATTCACCGTGCAACAGGAGTTGACTGTAATCACGCCTGATGGTGCGCGTCTGTGTTTCCGAATTAAAGGGAACGGCACGAAAGAGGTCATCCTTTCCGAACGCTCGACGTATAACCGTGAATGGCGCAGCGGACGTTCCGTGGATCGAATCTCCCGAATTGGTTCTGGGGGCGATACCAACGTTTTTGGATGGCGCGTGGCCGAAAAGCGCCGAGGAAGTAACCGTTCTTTAGAGGGCGGTTGTAACGCGAGTGCAATCGAGCGATGTCTCGCGTTACGATAGTCACATGAACGACATCACTCGCATTGCCGCCAGCGTTCCCTCCCTCAAAACCGAATTGGAGTCGCATCAATACATTTGTAGCGACGAGGTGGCGACCGCCGTATATCTTGCCTACCACCTCAAAAAGCCCGTACTCATCGAAGGGCCGCCAGGCGTCGGTAAAACCGAATTGGCGAAGACCACGGCGCAAATGTTTGCGTTGCCGCTGATTCGCTTGCAGTGCTACGAAGGCCTTGACGAATCCAAGGCGTTGTACGAATGGAAGTACGGCAAACAACTTTTGTACACGCAAGTGTTAAAGCATACAGTCGATGAAGTCTTGCAGGGCGCGCAAGGGTTTGCCGAGTCGGTCAAACGACTGCACGAATTCGGCGACATCTTTTTTTCCGAGGAGTTTTTGGAACCGCGCCCGCTCCTGAAAGCGTTGCGCGAAAAACATGGTTGCGTGCTCCTGATCGATGAAGTGGATAAGGCCGATCAAGAATTCGAGTCTTTATTGCTTGAAGTGTTATCCGACTATCAGGTGTCGATTCCGGAGATCGGCACCGTGAAGGCGACGCACGCACTGCCGCTGGTGTTTCTCACCAGCAACAATACGCGCGAGATTTCCGATGCGTTGAAGCGACGCTGTCTGCATCTTTATATTCCGTTTCCCGATTTGCAGCTTGAGCAACGTATCATCGAAGCGCGCGTACCGCATGTCGCGCCCGAACTGCGGCGTCAACTCGTCAAGTTTGTTCATGAGTTGCGCGATCTGGAATTGAAGAAAGTACCTTCGATTAGCGAGACCATCGATTGGGCGCGCACGCTGGTGTTGTTGCATGCCGATTCGTTGGACCCTGAGTTGGTGCGAAGTACGCTCAATGTGATTTTGAAATTTCAAGAAGATATTGAAAACGTGCAACCGCGATTGGAAGCGCTAACCATGCATATTCGCAGCGCCGTCGACGCCGGTTAGTAGTCGGCGATGGATAAGCTGCTCGCCAATTTTATTCGCGTGCTGCGTAACGCCGAGGTTCGCATTTCGACGGCCGAGACGCTAGACGCGGTGCGAACAGTGGAGCTGGTGGGCTATCGAGAGCGCGCATTGCTCAAATCCAGTTTGAGTCTCGTGTTGCCGAAGACTCAGGGCGACAAACAAATATTCGATCGTTGTTTCGATAAATTCTTTGCGATGAATGCGAACGCCAATGTTGGATTGAATCGCGCCATTCCCAATGAAGATTATTCCAGCGAAGACAACTCGCTGGACGAGGGTGTGGGTGGAGACAAGGAAAACACCGAAGCAAAGGGGTCGGGTGGATCGAGCGACTCCGGCGGCAATGGCGCCGGTGAATCGCGCGGCGCTGCGAGAAGCGAAGCAGCAACTGCCGCTGAAGAATCACTAGCTGCATCGCTACCGCAGGCTAAGTCGTCACTCGGTCGATTGCTCATGCGCGGCGATCGCCTGGAAATCGGCGCGGCCATTTCATCGGCGGGCGAGACGGCAAACGTGCGCGCCATTCAAGTATTCACGCAAAAAGGCGTGTACACGCGCAAAGTCATGAACGCGATGGGGCTTGAAGAACTCAGCAACGAGATTGTCGAGCTGCGCGAGAGCGAGCCGTTACCGAATCGCCAACTTGGTTCAGAGCTAACTCGACGTCGCGATTGGTTGCGCGAACGCGTGCGCGATTACATCGAGCATCAATTTCTGTTGCACGCCGATGTGACGGGCAAACGTCTGCAAGAAGAATTGCTACGTACGATTCGATTGTCCAATGCCGATCAACGCAGTCTGCGGCGCATGCAGGAGATGGTGCTCAAGATGGGCAAGCGCTTGGCGAGTTTGTATTCGCGTCGCCGCAAAAGATTTCGTCGCGGGCAACTGCACGTGCCGCGCACCATTCGCAGTAACTGGAGCTACGACGGCGCGTTGTTCGACTTACGCTGGCGCTCATCGAAAATGGATCGCCCCAAAGTATTCGCGATCTGCGATGTCAGCGGCTCGGTGGCGAACTACGCGAAGTTCATGCTGATGTTGCTCTACAGCTTAGGCGAGGCGTTGCCCAAGGTTCGGTCGTTTGCGTTTTCTTCGGATCTTCGCGAAGTATCGTCGCATTTCGAGCAACACGATCTTGAAACCGCCATCGCGCGCATCATGCTCAACTACGGCGGGTCCACCGACTATGGACAAGCCTTCGCCGATTTTGCGGAACTGTATGCGAACGATGTGGATAAGCGCTCCACGATTGTGATTATCGGCGATGCACGCAATAACTATGGCGACCTGCGCCGCGACATTCTTAAAACCCTGCACAAGCGTTGCAAACGGCTTATTTGGCTCAATCCCGAGCCGCGCAGCTTATGGAATACCGGCGATTCCGAAATGCAGCAGTACGCGGCGTATTGTCATCAGGTGGAAGAATGCAATTCGCTGGCTCACCTGGAGCGCGTGGCGAGTCATTTATTGCGTTCGGCCCAGTAGTTACTAGTAGTCACAAAATTCAGCGGCGGTGCTATAGTTTGCGCGGCGAATGAAAACGATAAAACGTCAAAATTACTTCAGGGGCTGAACGATGGACATATTTTTGGTTCTGACTGTGCTTGCTTTGATCGCAACCTGTGTAACGTTGGGATTGGGTCTGCTCACGATGTCGAGCGGCGGCTACAACGATAAGGAATTCGGCGAACCGCTGATGTGGACGCGCGTTGGATTACAAGCTGTCACGCTATTGCTGTTGGGCATCGCCGTGATGATGCGCTGACAATTGAGTCGTCGAGCTACATCTGCCGAAACGGCCTGTCTTTCCACCACGGAAAGAACTTCGGTAAGTTTTGACTGACGCGGTCGCGAAAGCGAGCAGGGCGTTTTTCTAAGAATGCGGTGATGCCTTCGCGTGCATCGTCCGATTTGCCCAGGGCGTTCATTGCGGCCGTGTCGATCTCGTGGGCATCGAGCGGATGATTCGCGCCGAGCATGCGCCACATCATGTGGCGCGTGAGCGTCATCGACACAGCCGAGCTGTTGTCGACAAATTCCTTCGCGAGCGCGCGCGCAGCCGGCAACAATTCATCCGGCTCGTGAAGGCTGCGAAATAATCCCGCGTCAAGCGCTTCTTCGCTGCGAAAGATGCGCGCCGAGTAACACCATTCCAATGCTTTGCTAATGCCGACAATACGCGGCAAGAACCAACTCGAACACGCTTCCGGCACGATGCCGCGACTCGCGAACACGAATCCAATCTTGGCGCCTTTCACGGCGAGTCGAATATCCATCGGCAAGGTCATCGTAATGCCGACGCCGACGGCAGCGCCATTCAGCGCCGCGATCACCGGCTTGTGGCAATCGTAGATGCGACGCACGACTCGTCCGCCGCCGTTGCCGATGTAACGCTCTTGCTTCGACATGTCCGTCAATTCAGACCGCGCTCCCCAGGTGTCCGCACCGCGCTCTAGATCGGCGCCCGCGCAAAACGCGCGACCCGAACCCGTGACGACGATGGCCTTTACTTCGTCGTCGGCGTCGGCTTGATCGAAGGCCGCAATCAGTTCTTCGTACATTCGCACCGTGCACGCATTCATTTTCTCGGGACGGTTGAGCGTGATGGTGAGAATGCGGTCCGCAACTTGGTAAGTGATTTGTTCGAAGTTCATGGAGTGTGGCGGTCTATGGATTGGTCTTTGCGGGATTGGTCTTTGCAGCTTGTCGCTCTTCCGCCCGCGAGCCTGCGAGTATGCCGGCAAGCGCGCTGTTGCCTTCATGGCACGCGTATTCGTAAATACGATCGTCGGTGTGCTTGAGCGGAATCATCAATGTCCATTTGCGCGTCCATGTGGCGGGATCGTCGATCGTCACTTCGTAGTGAATCGTTTTTGGACCGACGCGCGTAAAGCGTTCGATCAAATGCAATTGATCGGATGCGCCGCGAAAACTGTTGCGCAAATTCACGGTATCGACGACCAAGGTATCGCCCTCCCAGTGTCCGCGAGAATCGCCGAACCAACTACGAACGGCAGCGGGAGCGTGCGGACCCGCGTCGATGGGGATGACGCGCGCGTCGTGAATTTTTTCGGCAAGCAACACGACTGTTTTCGGCGTCTGCACGATTTGGTAGTAGCTGTTGTAGCCGGCGAGCAAATCCGGAACGCCGAAGGTAATGCAGCGCTCGGAGAGCGTACGCGACTCCGGGCCATCGCTCTCCGCGCGATTCTTCAAACTTTGCGCCATGCGTTTCGCGGCGGCTTCGGTGAACGGCGGCATTCGGCCGCTGGTCGGATCGGTAATGAGCGAAGTGCGATTGTCGAAGTCGCGTTCCACCAACCAAAACGCGTTGTAGTTTCCCGTGGACTTATCGAAGGTGGTCGGTTTGTACTTGGCGACATCGGACAGCACGGCCTCGAAGATCGCATCGCCGAACGCGGCATCGCCGTCGCCTGCAAAAATTTCTTCTTGGCGTTTTTGCAGCGCCGCCACTTCTTGGGGCGTCAACAACGCGCGACCGGCAAGACTCTTCGGTCGCTCAAGCGGCGTTGCATTGTTGTTCGCCCAAATGCCCTGCAAATCCGGCTTGCCGTCGGGCGTGCGCGGCGGCGAATAGGATTTTTGTTCGACGGAAATCGAATCCGCAGCAATGGCTGACGAGAATCCGTTGCCGAGTGCGACGTAGCAAATCGCTACAATCAGCGCATATTTACATTTCATCGATTCGCCCTCATAAGAGGGTGAAGACTGACATGGAATCGACCGGACCATCAAGAGCGTTGACAAATCGCGAACTCAGCGTGCCAACAACTGCGGTTTCGCTTGTCGAATTGCGATCGCGCGGTCGATCGCAATGACTGTTGATCTCGATCGCTCGCTATACTGACGCGTAATGAAGAAACAAGGCCTTTTGATTCCCGCTATCGTCGGCAGCGCGCTGTTCATGCAAACGCTGGACGCCACGATTATCGCCAACGCACTGCCGACCATGGCGAAATCGTTCGGCGAAGATCCGTTGCGATTGAATTTGGCGATTAGCGCTTACTTCCTCAGCACAGCCGTATTCCTGCCGTTGAGCGGCTGGACCGCCGATAAGTATGGATCGCGTCGCGTGTTGAGCGGCGCCATTGCGTTGTTCGCTTTGAGTTCGTTGATGTGCGGGCTGGCCCAAAATCTTTATCAGCTGATCGGTGCGCGAGTACTGCAAGGCATGGCGGGCGCGACAATGGCACCGGTCGGTCGCTTGGTGTTGCTCAAGACGGTTCCCAAATCGGAATTAATGCGCGCGACGGCGGTGCTCACCATGCCGGCGCTATTGGGCCCCATCATCGGTCCGGTGGTGGGCGGCGCGATCGTGACGTTTGCGAATTGGCGCTGGATATTCTTTATTAACATTCCGATGGGCGTGCTCGGGGTTGCGCTGGTGAGTGCGTTCATTCCCGACATTCGCGAGGCCGTCGTGGGTCGCTTGGACGTTCGCGGCTTTGTGCTCATCGCCTTCGGCTTGGCGGGACTCATGTTTGGATTCGAAAACGCGGGTAGTGGAGCGTTGCCGCAATCCTGGGTCGCATTGTTAGCCGGCGGCGGCGGTATTTGTTTGGTCGCTTACTATTTTCATTCGCGCAACAAAGAAAATGCGATCGTCGATTTGCGTCTCTTGAACATCGTGACTTTCCGCGCCGCGCTGATCGGCGGTGGATTTACTCGGCTGGTCCTCGGCGCCAATCCATTCTTGCTGGCGATCTTGCTGCAAGTCGTATTCGGTATGACCGCATTTGCCGCCGGATTGATGACGTTCACTGCCGCGGCGGGCGCGCTTTTTATGAAAACCACCGCGCCGCCGATCATTCGCCGCTTCGGCTTTCGACATGTTTTGCTGTTCAACACCGTTGTCACGGCTCTGGTGCTGATGTGTTACGCGCTATTCACCGCGACCACGCCCTACGCGATTGTCGTATTGGTATTGTTTAGTGCGGGATTCTTTCGCTCATTGCATTTCACTGCGTTGGGCGCTATGGCCTTCGCCGATGTCGATCAATCGCAGATGAGCGGCGCGAGCAGTCTGTCGAGCATGGGGCAACAACTTTCGCAAGCGATCGGCGTGGCGCTTGCGGCATTCGTTCTATACGTTACTCAGCGCATGAATAATTCTGCGCACATCACGGCGCACGATGTCGCGCCGGTATTTATTGTGATTGGTCTCGTGTCGTTGATATCGCTGTTTTTCTTTGTGCGATTGCCGCACGATGCGGCGGTGGCTGTCAGCGGGCATAAGCGGAGAGTGAAGTAATCGCGTCGGTTGCCTCGAATGCAATGAGAGCAATTATATGAAAGCAGCGATTTTGAATGACGGTCGATTGAATATCGAAGACGTCGCAACGCCCGAACCGCAGTTCGAAGAAGCGTTGGTCAAGCTCACGACGGCAGGCGTCTGTCATTCCGATTTGCATCTGGTCAAAGGCGATTGGCCGGGTCATTCGCCACCCGGCGCGCAGAGACTCGGGCACGAAGGTATTGGCATTGTCGAACGGCTTGGTGCGGGTGCTGAAAAATTCGTCAAGGTTGGAGATCGAGTCATTTTGGGTTTGGGTGGCGCGGGCGGCGGATATTGGTGCGGCGCTTGCGAATTTTGTTTGAGCGGTCGGCCAAGGCTTTGCAAAGAAGCCAAAGGCATTCGCGGCACCTATGCCGAACACATTGCGCTGTGGGCAAAGTCGTTGGTGAAACTTCCCTCGACCATTGCGGATAGCGAGGTCTCTTTGGCGTGCGGTGGACTCACTGCCTATAGCGCGATCAAAAAACTTCTCAAGTTTGGCGTGTATCCGGGAAAGCCGATCGCAATTATCGGCGCGGCCGGAGGACTTGGTCACTATGCAGTACAAATCGCGAAGGCATTTGGCTATCTTGTTGTCGGTGTAGACGTCGGAAAAGATCGCGCTGCATTTGCGAAGTCGATCGGCGCTGATGATGGCGTGACGGTCGACGAAGCGGCGGCGTTGGTGAAACAAAAATACGCCGGCGTGTACGGTGCGGTCGTGTTCTCTCCTAAAATCGCCGGCTTCGAATTGGGTCTCAAGCTTTTGAAACGCGGCGGCGTGTTTGTCGGTGTCGGCATGCCCGCGGCGAGCGATGGCAATCTCGCGCTCAATCCGCTCGATCTATTGCGCAAAGATCCACTCATCATGTCGTCAGCCGTCGGTACGGTGGAGGAAATGCGTGAACTGGTAGAACTGGCCGCCGCGGGCAAAGTGACAACGCATGTTAGTCGCACTGGCCGACTTTCCGAACTCAATCGCATTCTCGACGAGCTGGAACAAGGAAAGTATTCAGGCAGAGCGATCATCACCGATCTTCGCGGGTGATTAGTTCTACTTTGTCAGGTTGCGCTGCAGCGCGCGGTGCGGCGTTGCACCGCATCGCTTGATCCCAACCTGACAAAGTAGAATTAGACAAATCGAATTCACTTACTCGACGACGATTGCAACGACCGAAATGCGGCGACGTATTGCGGTTGCCAACGGCGTGCAACTGCGAATCCATGCCCGACCTTTGAAAGGGGGATGACCTTCGCGCTCGGGATCGATCCGGCGAAGTTAGAGATTTCTTTGAGCGAACACGCTTGATCGATCGTGCCTTGCAATACAAACCACTGCGCGCCAAGTTGTCGGGTTGGAAAAAGATCCAGTCCTTCGGCAGTGTGGTGAAACGCGAGCGCGCGGCCGGTGCATAAGGGTCGTCGAATTTCGAGCGTGCTGCAAAATCCAAGCGTGATTGCGCCGCGAAACGCATGTTTTGCTGCCTGTGCAAGCACGGCATATACAAGCGTGGCACCGGACGAATAACCAATCAGAATAGGCGGTGGTCGACGCTTTAGCGCGTAACGAACATCCGCCGCGTCTACCAGATCGATAAAATCTTCCGCCGGTGAGGCGCATTGCTGCGAGTCTTTTTTATCGGCGCTGTCCAACGACTTGAGGTACTGAGGCGTATCGACGCCCAACACGAGTGCGCCCTCGTTGGCCAGAAGTTGCGCCATGTCTTTCACGCCGTCGTTCCAACCGCCATCGCCATCGGCGAAAATCACGAGACTATCGATATTCACGGTCGGAACCAGCGCGTGAATGACACCGAGCCGCGCCGAATCGAACACGTCGTCACGTGTGTGTCGCCTAATCACGCCGGTTGGATCTTGTGCATGCGCCGTGGATGCGAATGCAATGAACAGACAAATCAGCCACCGGTGAGGTCGTGTGAGCTTCGGTTGCATTGGATTCATCTAGACGTCTCAACTGGTTCAATCGACACGAGGGCAGTGTCTCGTGTTTCGGGAAAGAGAAAGTTCGGCAGTCGCATTGATTCGGCGTGACTCAGCTCAGACTGATAACGCGCACGACGGGTTCCCCATAATCGCGAAAGCCCATTCGTCGATAGAGTTCGTGGGCGGTTTTGTTGGCGCTCATGACGTGCAAGAACGGCGTTTCGTTGCGGAACCGACGATCGGCGAGAAGCCCGGCGCGTAACGACGCGCATCGTTTGCGCCGCCGTCGCTCGAGTCGAGATTCTTTCCCCTTCGCCATCGAGGCTCGTATTGAATATCACCATTTCGATCTCGCGCCAGCGATAGAGCTTAGCCGCGCCTCCATTTCTCGAACATGCTCAGTTGCCACAATCCCATCCTATACAGTCGCGGAGCTTCGCAAACAACCATTGATCCGAATCCAGCGCTTCGACAATAATGATGCCGCTTGCTTAATGGACATCAGCTATGAATTCCACTGACGAGAATCTTCCCAACCTCAGGGCTTTTCTAGACCGAATTGGTTTTCGCGGCGTCGCGCGGCCCGATCTAGCGACGTTGTGCGAGTTGCAGCGCTCGCACGTTTATACTGTCTCATTCGAGAATTTAGACGTGCAACTTCGTCGGCCGGTCGGACTCGATCTCGAAAGATGTTTCGACAAGATCGTGAATAAGCGACGGGGCGGTTGGTGTTATGAATTGAATGGCGTGTTCGGTTGGGCGCTACAAGAAATCGGTTTCAATGTGATGCGAGTCAGCGCGGGCGTCATGCGTGAGCGTGCGGGCGATGAGCAACTCGGTAATCATCTGTGTTTACTGGTGCAACTGGAGCAAGACTATTTAGTCGATGTGGGTTTTGGCGGCAGTCTTTCCCGGCCGCTGCCGTTGCGAGAAGCGACGCACGATCAATCGCCATATCGCATTACGCTCTCCAAGACGAACGACAACTACTGGCGCTTTTCGGAACTCGCGCGCGGTGCGCCGTTTAGTTTTGACTTTCGTTCTGAGGTCGCAGACGAGGCATTGTTGGCGGAAAAATGTGCGATGTTGCAGCAGAGCGCCGAATCGACATTCGTTCAGAATCTCGTGGTGCAAAAGCGCACAGACGATATGCACATTGCACTGCGCGGCCGTGTACTCACGACTTTGCGAGCGACCGGCGAAGAAAGGACGATACTGGCGTCTGCGGAGGAATTAGTTTCCGTGCTTCAAAATAGCTTCGAGCTAAATGTTCCCGAAGTTGCCGCGGTGTGGCCTGCAATCTGCGCGCGGCACGACGATGTCTTGACAAATCAGGTCAAAGTGAGCGCTTAATATCGTTGGCCGCTTCGTCTAGTCTTTCACTTTTATATAGGCCTCCAATTTTGAACTTGAGTCGCCACATGAAACGAATTTCGACTTTTATTTGCGTATTTTTGTACATGGGCGCGAGTTACGCGGCCGACGCGCCGGCGTTTTCGGCCAAGCAATTGATGCAGCTACCGGTCGAGAATTGGATCACCAACGGCGGCACCATTTACAACCAGCGTTATTCTCCGCTTAGCGAAATCAATACGACCAACGTCCAAAACCTAAAGGCGGAGTGGCGAACGCATCTCAACGGTTCGGGAGTGGGACCGCCGTTCTCCGGCGAAGCGCAACCGATCGTGCACGATGGCGTGATCTATGTGCCAACCGGCGCCGACGATGTGTTTGCGCTGGATGTGGCGACCGGCAAGTTGTTGTGGACGTATCAATCCAAGCTCGATCCGAAAATTAATACGGTGTGTTGCGGTTGGACCAGTCGCGGCGTTGGATTGGGCGACGGCAAGATTTTTCTCGGTCGTCTCGACGGCAAGCTCGCGGCGATCGATCAACGTACCGGCAAGGAAGTGTGGTCGGTGCAAGCCGAGAATTGGCAAGAGGGTTACACCATCACGAGTGCGCCGCTGTACTACAGCGGTATGGTGATCACCGGATTCGCGGGCGCTGAGTATGCATCGCGCGGTCGTGTGAAGGCGTTTAGCGCCAAAGACGGAAAATTACTTTGGACTTTTTATACGGTGCCCGGACCCGGTGAAGTCGGTCACGACACATGGCCGAAAGGCAGCGATGCATGGAAGTATGGCGGTGGCACGGTGTGGCAAACACCCGCAGTCGATCCGGAACAAGGATTGATTTTCTTTTCAACCGGCAATGCGGGACCGGATCTGAATGGCGCGGTTCGCAAGGGCGACAATTTATTTACTTCTTCGATTGTCGCGATTGAAGCGAAGACGGGAAAGTATCGCTGGCACTTTCAACAAGTGCATCATGACATTTGGGACTTCGATGGACCGAGTCCCGTGGTGCTCTTCGATCTCGAGCTGAACGGCAAGATGCGCAAAGGCCTTGCGGAAATCAGTAAGACCGGTTGGGTTTATATTTTGGATCGCACCAACGGCAAACCACTGGTGGGCATTGAAGAGCGACCGGTGATGCAAGAACCGCGTCAAGCCACGGCGGCAACACAGCCATTCCCACGCGGCGATTCGGTTATCCCGCACTCGATCGATATTCCACCGGCGGGCTATGAGCTCATCAACGATGGGCAGATATTTACTCCGTTTTGGGACAAGCCGGTAGTTTCAAAACCAAACGGATTGGGCGGCACCAATTGGCCGCCAAGTTCCTACGATCCGCGCAGCGGTCATTTGTTTGTTTGTTCCAACGATCGCATGGGTTTTTTTGCCGGCGGACGAGATTCCGAACCGAAGGCTGGAAAAATTTATATGGGCGGAGGATTCGGATCAACCGACATTCCGCTCAACGGCGTTTTTGCCGCCATGGACATGCGTACCAACAAAGTGGTGTGGAGTCAGCGCTGGAAGGACAGTTGCTGGAGCGGTTCGATCAACACGGCCGGCAATTTGGTATTCGTCGGTCGCAATGAAGGACAACTCGCGGCGCTTGACGCCACCAACGGCAATCAACTCTGGCAATTTCAAACCGGCGCAGGAGTGAATGCGACGGCGACCACATTTCAATACAAGGGCAAGCAAAAGATTGTCGTGTATACCGCAGGCAATCTTTTTGCGGGCACAGTGCCTGGCGACAGCGTGTGGTTGTTCTCGTTGGATGGAACCATGGAGTCCGTGCAAGCTGGGCAATCGGGCATCATGAAACCTGTGGCAGTGGCCCAAGCCAACGTGGCAGCGGGCGCAAAAGTGTTCATCCAGTTTTGCTCGCAATGTCACGGTGAGACCGGTGAAGGCGGACACGGTGTCGGTCCCGACATCACCAAAGTCGATTCCCCTGAATTGGTTGCGACCACAGCGACTAACGGCAAAAACAAGATGCCGCCTTTCGGTACTGTCCTTTCGCCGGATCAGGTTCGCGATGTCGCAGTGTATGTCGCGCAGAAACTGGGGAAGAAATAGCGGTCGAGATTTTGTCGAAGCGAATCCCCGCGAAAGACGAATGAAAATGACCGTGATTTAACTGCAACGAGTTGCGAGACGAATCGAGCGATGCTTAAGCGATTTGTCATCTCTGCAATCGCTATTGTAGCTTTTGCGTTGTTTCAAGCGACCGACGTTGCGAGTGCGGACCAGACCGCGACCGCCTATGGACCCGCAAAAGGTACACTCGTGATCGCGGGAGGCGGATCACTTGTCGGCACGGGCGTCCTTGAGAAGTTCATTGAGCTCGCCGGAGGACGAGACAAGAAATTCATTATCGTACCCACAGCACGCGGCAATCGGAATATCGATGGCAGTGTGCGTGTGTATGAGCCGATGCAGATCGTCGGCCCGTGGTTAAACATCGGGCTCAAGCACGTGACGATGCTGCACACGCACGACCCGAAGATCGCCGACACGGAAGAATTCAACAAGAATTTGAAAGACGCCGATGCTGTGTGGTTCGACGGCGGACGACAATGGAATTTGGTCGACTCCTATGCCAACACGCGAACGCTCGAAGAATTTCGCAAGCTGCTCAATCGTGGCGGCGTGATTGGCGGCAGCTCCGCCGGCGCGACTATTCAAGGCGAGTATCTGGTGCGTGGCGACACATCGGGACCGGAAGTGATGATGACGATGGAATCGAACCACCAGGACGGTTTTAAATTCCTACGGCGTACGGCCATCGACCAACACATCGACACTCGCAATCGTTGGGACGATTTGATTCCCGTCGTCCAAAAATTTCCGAACATGCTCGGTATCGGCCTTTCCGAAAATACGGCGATCATCGTACGAGGCGACACTTTCGAAGTGATCGGCAAGGGGCAAGTCGCCGTGCATGACAACACTCGTACATATGGTGTGGAGGAGAAACCCTACTTCCTTCTTTCGCCGGGCGAGGTCTACGACATGAAGGCCCGCGAGATCGAGAAATGACGGATTCGATGTGACCCGACCGGTTCAATGTTCAATTGACGTTTGTTCGTCGCGGTCGCACGATGCGCCCACGCTAAACACAAGGGAGCATGGCAATGCCATACCTAGCTTTTCGATTTCGAGCTGTTGTTGTCGCGACAGTCGCGTTGTCGATGTTCGCGTTTTTAGGTTGCAATCAAAGTCAGCAGAACGCCTCCGCGAAATCCGATAAATACAGCGCGATTGCGCGTGAGGCCTTTAATCGCCGCGCCGCGGAGCTGTTTCTACCTCTGTTTTGGCGCGAAGACGCGAACGCGAATGGTGTGTTGGAGCCGAATGAGTTGGCGATCCTCACCGGCTATCCCAAAGACGACCGAAACATTTGGATTGACGTGTCGGGCGCGTTTACCGATGCGTTTGCATCTGCGTATCAACAGGCGCTAGAGCCCGATGTTGAACCCACCGACCCAGCGGAACTTAAGCGTCATCGATTAGTGCTGGAAGAACTCGCGCAAGGACGACCGACGTTGGTTGCAATCGATTTAACTTCGGCAACTGCCGCTGAAAAAAATCTGGTCGCTCACTTGGTCAAGGCGGCTGCGTTCGTCGAACGCATTTATTCTCGACAAAAAGGCGTGTTTGGGTTGGATGCCGGCATACCCGCAAGCGACCCGGCGAGCCGCATGCTGTTTTATCGCAATCAATCGCCGTTTTGCGAAGCGCCGAAAACCGAAGGCGATCCGGCGTGCAGTGCGCTTGCAGTTAAGCCGCCGAGGACTTTCGGACTTTATCCGGCGGACATTCAGTCCAATCCAAAA
Source organism: Pseudomonadota bacterium (assembly GCA_043746555.1). GTDB lineage: Bacteria > Pseudomonadota > Gammaproteobacteria > Steroidobacterales > Steroidobacteraceae > CAZQYC01. The sequence goes on from JAYTQU010000262.1 coordinate 15,898, forward strand.
TTTTGTGAAGCGCTCGCGAAACTGCCTAACTCGGTTGAGTTGATGAATCACTTCGGCGTCGTTGAAAAAGCAGAAAAGGAAGGCGCGTATCGCAATATTCCGTACAACATTGCGTATCCCGGCGACATGGACAAAGTCGCGACGGAACTGGAAGCGGCCGCAAGCGAACTCGGTAGCGATGAGGCAGCGTTGAAAAATTATCTGCTCGCGGACGCCACCGCGTTTCGTAGCAACGATTGGGAGCCCGCTAACGCTGCGTGGGTCGCGATGGGCGCGAAAAATAGCAAGTGGTATGTGCGCATCGCGCCCGATGAAGTGTATTACGAGCCGTGCGCTTGGAAGGCGGGG
>JAYTQU010000263.1:0-9799 GCA_043746555.1 Pseudomonadota bacterium
CGCGGCGGACTCATCGCCAAACTATCCGCCGATCGATATTTTTGGCTGGGCGCTGAACGCACGCGGAGTTTTCGCGAGTGGCGGTTATTGCATGCGCTCCATGCACAAGGATTGCCGGTACCCGCGCCCGTCGCAACGCGTTATCGTCGCGATGGACTGTTCTATCGCGCCGATCTGATTACCGAAGCGTTACCCGCTGCGCGCACGCTGGCCGATTCCATCACCGGCGCGAAATTGCAAGAACAAACCTGGCGCGAAGTCGGTGCCACAATCGCACGTTTTCATCGTGCCGGCGTGCATCACGCCGACCTCAATGCGCATAACATTCTATTGGGTGAAAGTGGAAGCGTGTTTGTACTCGACTTCGATCGCGGTCGTATTCGCGACCGCGGGAGCTGGGACGAAACGGTGCTCGCGCGTCTTGAGCGCTCACTGCGAAAGATTCAGCGTCAACGAGAAGTTGTGAATTTCAACGAGCGCGATTGGAATGCGTTGCTGGAGGGATATGAAAGCGCTGGGACGCGAGACGCGGGACACGGCACGCGATAGGAGCCGACTCCGCTAATTACGCGTCTGATCGGTAATAATCTGGATACCGCTCATCCAGGCCTTTAAAGCGCCGATGAATCCACAGATATTGCTCCGGTACTTTTCGAGCGTGTGTTTCGATCGCATGATGATATCGTTCGGCGTCGGCGACAGCATCGTCGCTAGGAAACATTTCTAGCGGCGGATGAATCGTGATGCGATAGCTTTTGCCGTTGGCTAAGCGTTCCGGGAAATACGGCAACACGGGCGCTTCGGTCATCTTTGCCAAGCGCGACGTCGCTGTATTCGTGGCGCATGGAATGCCGAAGAACGAAACCATCTGCGCACCTTTGTTTCGATACGCTTGATCCGGCGCATACCAGACCGGATCGTTTTCCTTGAGCGCTTTGACCAGCACGCGAATATCATCGCGTCGAATGGCGCGCTTAGAGAGTCTTGCGCGATTTCGCGCCAAGAAATATCCCATCACCGGATTGCTGGTTGGGCGATACATGATGTTGCACGGTATTCGCGAACAAATCGCTCGCGCGCCGATTTCCAGCGTGGTGAAGTGCGCGCTCAACAGGATTACGCCGTGACCTTGCTTTAGCGCCCGATCCAAGTGCTCCATGCCTTCGATTGATGTGAGCTTGCAAATGCGAGCGTCGGAACTCCACCATGCCATTGCGGTTTCCATGAGTGCGATGCCGAGACTTTGAAAATGGCGATTGAGCAATCGTTCGCGTTCCTCGACCGGCAACTCCGACAAACACAAGCCAAGATTCACGCGTGCGATGCGCACGAAGTTCAGCGGCAGGCGACGCAGTAAAGCGCCGAGCGCACGTCCCAGTCCGACCAGAACAAAGTAGGGCAGCGGCTCGATTAGCCGCAACAAGCCGAGCCCCAACCACGTCGGCCAGTATTGCGGCGCCAACAAAATCCAACGCCGGCGAGCGTCCGGATTATCGCGCGATTTGTTTGCCAAGCTATTTGTAGGGATCGACATCGGGCGACTTAAAGCGTTTGTACGTCCAAAGATATTGCGCGGGACAGCGTTGCACGTGTTCTTCGATCAGTTTGTGAAATCGTTCGGTGTCGACTATCGGATCGTTCGATGGATAATTTTCAAACGGCGGCAGAATGCGCATGACGTAGCCAGAGCCATCGTCGAGGCGCTCGGGAAAATACGGCAACACTGTCGCTTTGGAAATTCGTGCGAGTCGCGACGTGGCGATGTTGCTCCACGCGGGATGACCGAACAGCGGCACCACCGCGCTATTCTTGTCGGTGTAGCGCTGGTCCGGTGCGTACCACACCGGCACGTTATTTTTTAGGTTTTGCAGTAGCTCACGAATCTGATCGGCTGCGATGGCCTGCACTGCCTTACGCGCTCGACCTCGCCGCGACATCTCGGCGATCAACGGATTTTGCGGCGTGAGATACATGAGACTGGTTGGGCCTACCAGCGCCAGCGCTTTTGCACCAAGCTCCAATGTTGTGAAATGAGCGGAGAGCAGTAATGCGCCACGACCTTTCGAAAGTGCCGTTGCAAGGTGCTCAGTACCTTCGATGCGGATAAATTTGCGTAACCACGCATCGCGAGCCCACCACACGTAAGCCGTTTCAAACAGCGTGCAACCGAGCGATTCGAAGTGTTTGCGCATGAGCGCACGGCGTTCGATTTTGCTTAGATGCGGGAGGCACATCTTGATATTGACCTCCGCAATCTGTTTGTCGCGCCGAGAAAAGAAATACGCGATACGGCCAACAACGCGACCGATCCACATGGTCGCCCGATACGGCAAATGGCTGACTCCAAACACGAACCCGAGTGAAATCCAGATCATCCAATAGCGCGGAGCGAGAAAACGATACAGCGGAACGCGTAGCAACTTGTCGTCGTCAAGTGTAGGAGAGGATGCGCGAGAGGGCCCGGGTGTTGGGGTGGCGGTTGAATTCATCGGTCTTGCCTAGTGCATCAAACAGGTATGATTGCGGCGGAAACTCATGCGAGCTATCTATCTCATTCTAATTTGTTTCGCCGCGCCCGTGGCAGCCTTGATCGCATGGTCGCGAGGGTTGCGCGATTCGTCGCGGCGCGAGCGCTTGGCGGATCGTTTTGGTCGGCCGCAATTATCGATCCGGTCTCCCGTGCTTTGGGTTCATGCCGCGTCGATGGGCGAAGTACAAGCCGGCGCGACCCTGGTTGGTCGGATGCTTGCCGATTACCCAGCGCATGAGATTGTTCTGACGACCATGACAACCACCGGTGCGGCGCGCGTTCGGTCCCTATTCAAAGAGCGCGTCACGCATTGTTACTTGCCCTACGACCTGCCGTTTGCAGTCTGCGGATTTCTCGATCGTGCGCGGCCGCAGTTGGGGCTGATTCTGGAAACCGAGCTATGGCCAAATCTTTTGAACGAATGTAGCCGACGTAAAGTGCCGGTGGTCATTGCAAGCGCGCGCATCTCACCGCGCACCGCCAAGCGCTATCGATGGCTGGCGGGATTGTTTCGCGGCGCCTTGCGAGAAGTCGTCGTCGCAGCACAAACTGAGACAGATGCCGAGCGATTCAGGTCGCTCGGTGCAAAAAATATCCAGGTGGTCGGCAATATCAAGTTCGATATCGACATCCCCGATGCCGGTCGTAACGCGGGTGCAAAACTGCGCGAGCAATTCGGCAACCGCTTCGTGTGGGTCGCGGGCAGCACCCATGCAGGAGAAGAGGAAGCCGCGCTTGTCGCACATCGAAAATTGCCGGAACAACTTCGCGACGCATTGCTGATTCTCGTTCCACGTCACCCACAACGTTTCGATGAGGTGCGCAATCTGCTTGACAAGAGCGGGCTGTCCTTTGTGACTCGATCAAGCGGCATTGCAGTGAGCGAAAGCGTTTCAGTACTACTCGTAGATTCCATGGGCGAACTGCTCAACTATTACGCTGCCGCGGATGTAGCGTTCGTCGGTGGCAGCTTGGTGAGGGTCGGCGGACACAATCTTCTTGAACCCGCGGCGCTGGGCAAACCAACTCTATGCGGCCCCTATCTTTTTAATTCTCAAGACATCGCCGATCAAATGATTGAGGTAGGCGCCGCTAGGCGCGTGGGTTCGTCGGACGATCTTGCGCAAGCGTTAGCCGAACTTAGTATCAGCGCCGAGCTTCGCACGAACATCGGCAAACTCGGTGCCAATTTAATATTGGCGAATCGCGGCGCAGTTAGCCGCGTGATGGACGCCGTCGCGTCAGCCATCCGATCAAACTAACGCATAGTGACAGTCACTTGGCGGTAGCAGTCGCTTTACTTGGCGATCGATGCAATGCTAGAGAAGAAACGCCCTGCTTCTTCGGGACGACGCCAATCTTTATATAGCTTTGCGATCCAAGTTTTAAGTCGCGCGACGTCAGGATCGTTTGTGCCGCGCGATTCGATCAAAGCTCGATAGCTTTGCGTGAGCAGTGGTTCAGCTTCGCTGTAGCGTTTTTGCATAGCTAGCGCCTCGCCTAGCGCACCGCGAGTTCTATAGGAGAGCGGGTTACTTGTCGGCAAACTAACGACAAAAATTTCCAAGGCTTGCTTGAGCGTGATCTCGGCTTCCGTCTCTCGTTTAAGGCTAATCAGCGTTGTGCCCAGAGAGCTCAATGCCCAACCGATATACTGATGGTTCGGCGGCAGACTCGTGGCGAAGATTTTTAGAGCTTCGCGAAATCGCGCTTCCGCTTGCGCGAAATCGCCCACATCGTGCAGCGCCAATCCGAGGTCGACCAAATCGTATCCCACGCGGCTGTGCGTCGGTCCGCGAACCTTTCTATCGAGGTCGAGAGCTTCCTTGAATATCGAGATCGACTTGTTGTAGTCGTGTTTACGTCGCAACAGATCGCCGTAGTTAGAGAGCGCCGTGATGACGTCCGGATGCTCCGGCCCGAGCACTTTGCGGCTAAGCGTCAAGATCCGTTCGAACAACGCTTGGGCTTCGTCGTAACGCCCCTGGTTTACCAACGACACCGCCAAGTTATGCGTCGTCATGATGATCTTGGGGTGATCCGGACCTAATACGTCGGCGCCAAGTTGTAATGCGCGTCGATAAGATTGTTCGGCGCCTTGGAAGTCGCCGCGATTGGCGAGCAGGATGGCGTAGCTGTTGAGTGTCTCCAACATTTCCGGAATTGCAGGCGGACCGAGGTTCGAAAGTATTTCGAGACTTTCGCGAAATAGTTTTTCCGAATCTTCGAATCGTTCTTGCTTGCGCCGCAATTCACCCAAACCCGCGATGGCGCTGGCCACTTCCAAACTACTGCGCGGCGATTTGTCGCGCAGAATTCGCACGGCACCTTCCAGTAGCGGCTCGGCCGCGGCGAGATCTCCTTGTTGCACCAACGAATTTCCAAGGCGCTGCATGACGAATGCTGTTTCGCGACCGTCGGCACCGTAGCGCGCTTTCGTGACGTCAAGCGATTCCCGCAGCAAATGTATCGAATCGTCGTAGAGACCGAGACCGCTATAGACTTGTCCCATTGTTGCCATTAGCGCGGCGCGTGTATCCGGCTCGTCGCGCAACTCTCGGTCGATGCGACGAGCGCCAGCATCTACTATTTCACGTGCCGTGATGTCGTTCCCGCGACTATGACTGGGATCCGCTTGTTCAAACAAACCGACAAGGAATCCGGAAACACGTTCGGCGCGAGTTTGTTCTTGCGCGATTCGGCGCGATTGCAGAACGGTAGAAAGTGAAAACACCACGAGCGCGAGTACCGCCAGCACCGCGGTCGCGACGCCGAACTTGTGTCGCTGGATGAGTTTTGCAGATCGATAGCCCCAGGTATCGCGCCGCGCGGTAATGGGCATTGCGGACAGGTAGCGCCCGATATCGGCAGAGAGTTGCTCCGCCGACGAATATCGACGTTCGGGTTCCTTGCGAATGGCGGTTGATACGATGTCGGACAAATCGCCGCGAAGCTCATGCCGCAGTTTTGTCGCGGTGGTGCTGCGATCGTTGCAAATGACGCGCAGTTGTTCGATGGCCGGGTCATCGTGAGAATTTAGTATGGATCTGAGAGGAATTGGCGGTTCGTCGCAAATGGCTTTTTCCATTTCGCTAAAGCGATGGGACTTGATTTCGTAAGGTCTTCGTCCGCATAACAATTCGTAGAGCAATACGCCTAGCGAATAAATATCGCTGGCGGTAGTAATCGTGTCGCCGCGCACTTGCTCGGGGCTCGCATGTTCCGGAGTCATAACCCGAATGTCGGCCTGAGTGACCGCCATCGTATGCAGCATTTGGCGATCGTCGAGCATTTTGGCGATGCCGAAATCGAGAAGCTTCGGCATGCCGTCCGCAGTGACGAGAATATTGGACGGTTTCAAGTCGCGGTGCACAATCAGGTTTTGGTGCGCGCTATGCACCGCCGAGCACACCGTGCGAAATAATTCGAGTCGCTGCTTGATTGTTAAGCAGTGATGATTGCAGTAGACATCGATGGGTTCGCCTTCGATGTATTCCATCACAATGTACGGCGTTCCTTGCGAGGTTGTGCCTCCATCCAGCAACCGCGCAATGTTGGGGTGGTCCAGCGACGCTAGTATCTGCCGCTCGATTTTCAAGCGCCCTTGCACTTGTTTGGATTGCACGCCGCGTTTGACCAGCTTGATCGCGACGCGGTGTCGAAACTGATCGTCGGCGCGTTCCGCTAGCAGTACATCGCCCATGCCACCCTGGCCTAGCGCACTGAGCACGCGATAACTGCCGATAACTTGATTGATCCAAGAGACCGAGTCGTCCTCGATACTAAAATGGCGATTGTCGATACTGTGATTCCACCACTCTGGGTTGCTACGCAGACTATCGAGCGCCTGTTGGTAACGATCGTTATCGTCACCGCAAGCCCGGCGGAGAAAAGCGGCCTGATCGTCGGGGTCAAGCGTTGCCGCTTGCCGAACAATTTCATCGAGGGAAAGGGACTCTGGAATGGCCATGAAGTATTGTAGACAAGCCCCGACTCACAGTGGCGATCACTGACGGTTCAGTTGGTGGTTTCGCAGGCGCTACTGTAGGCGCATAATGCCACGCGCGCGAAAAATTGAATGTTATAAGAAGGAGAAACCCACATGCCCTATGACGATAACCCTCATGTTTTAGCTTTAATTCGCAGAACTCCCTATCTCGCCGCGTTGGGAGGTTTGATCGGCGCCATTATTGGTGCGCTGATCATGTGGTGGATTTTGCACTGTGGATGCCCCTGCATTAAGTAGTGCTTGGGTGGTCGATTCGTTCAAGTCGAGCCGTGTCACGTATATCGTGACACGGCCGGCGCTTCACTGGTCTTGAATTACAAATGCCCTATATACCTCGCCGTGCTGCTCAGCACGAAACCCTCGATCTGCGCTATCTCAAGTTTCACGTTCATCGCTGGGTCGGTTCCAATTCCGAACCGATCGTGTTGTTGCACGGCTGGGGCGACACCGGCGAAACTTTTCAGTTTGTTGTCGATGCGTTGCCCGATAGCTACACGTTACTGGCGATCGATCATCGCGGTTTCGGTCGCACCGAGTGGCCGCAGGACGGTTATTGGTTTCCCGATTATTTGGCCGATTTGGATGCATGGTTCGATGTGATTTCGCCCGATGCGCCGGTGACGTTGGTCGGTCATAGCATGGGCGGCAATATGGCCGGTCACTATGCGGGTGTGCGGCCGGAGCGAGTGAAGCGAGTGGTCAATCTCGAAGGCTTCGGGTTGCCGCCGACGTCGCCCGATAAGGCGCCCGGACGATATGCGCAGTGGTTGTCCGAAGTAAAAGCGGGCGCTCAGCTTGCCAGTTACGCAAGCTATCCCGATTACGATCGCCTCGCCGAATCGCTGGCGCGTCGACATCGTCATTTGCCGCGCGAGCGTGCCGATTTCATTGCGCGTGCATGGGCGAAGGAGAGCGAACCAGGTCGTATCGAGTTGCGCGCCGATCCGCGGCATAAACTCGTGAATCCGTTTTTGTATCGTCGCGACGAAATGCGCGCCTGTTGGCAGCAAATCACCGCGCCGGTGCTATTCATCGCAGCCGAAGAGTCGGAACACTATCGACGTATTCGCGATGTGTTCACCGTTGAGAGTTTGCGCGAAGATTTTCGCGATGTACGGCTCGAGATCGTGCAAGAGGCGGGGCACATGTTGCATCTGGAGCAACCCGAGCGCGTGGCGGCATTGCTTCAAGAATTTATTCAGTGATCGACGTGCTGGCCAGGCGAACTGAACCGCTCGTCTTGCTTGGCGTAGTGGGCGTAGCATTGGGGTTGTCGACGATCAATGCTTTCGACCCAACCACATGGTGGCTAGAGGTCATGCCGATCTTTATCGCCGCGCCCATTTTGGTCGCGACAGCAAAGACTTTTCCATTGACACGGTTGGCGTATTGGCTCATCGCCGTGCACGCGTTGATATTGATTGTGGGCGGCCACTACACGTACGCGCGTGTGCCACTCGGATTTTGGATGCAGGAAGCGCTCGAGTTTTCTCGCAATCAAGGTGACGTGTGGGATACGCAGTGGGACATACTGTTCGCATTGATCGGTTCGATTGCGGCGCAACTAATGTTGACGCGAGTTCACGATCGACAACTGCGGGCGTTGACTGCGAAATGCCGGAGCCCTGTATGAAGGAATCCCGTGCCGCGTAGATTCGATAGTCTTCCGTATCGTTGGGCGCGTCGCATTGTCGTCGCGATTGGCGGCGGCAGCGTCGTGCTCATCGGCATTGCCATGATCGTCCTTCCGGGGCCCGCAGTTATCGTGATTCCGGCGGGGCTTGGGATTCTTGCGCTGGAATTCGCGTGGGCGCGTCTGTGGCTCAATAAATTCACAGCCGCCGGCAAGAATGTAGTCGACCGCATGAAGAGCATGGGAAAATCGTGAGCACGGAATCGCAACGATGGTCGATTCTCTCTAATCGCGATTACATGTTGTTTCTCGCAGCGCGGACGCTTTCGTCGATTGCTGTTCGCATGCAAGCCGTCGCCGTGGGTTGGCAAGTCTACGAGACAACGCATTCGCCGCTCGATTTGGGTTGGGTGGGTCTGTCGCAATTTGTGCCCTTCACTTTGCTAGTGCTTCCCGCCGGTCACGCAGCGGATCGTTTTGACAGACGTCGCATCGCCGTCGCCTGCGTTGCGATACAGGTGGCTTGCATAGTCGGTTTGCTGCTTTTGAGCGCACGCGGGTTTTCGACTGCATTGCCGGTGTTTGCGGTGATGGTGCTATTCGGCGTCTCGCGCGCCTTCTACATTCCATCGATGCAAGCATTGGTGCCGGGGCTCGTATCCGTCGCAAGCCTAAAGCAGGCTGTGGGACTCAATGTGTCGGTGAGTCAAGTGGCATTCGTTGTCGGTCCTGCGCTGGGCGGTTTGTTGTATCTGCTCGGCTCGATGGTTGTCTATGCGGTTGGCGCTGGTTTGCTGTTGTCCGCTGTGGCGATGCTTACGATGATTCGCGGTGGCGCGCATGCTGTGCAAGAGAATGAACCCACAACATGGCACACGGCGTTGGCTGGATTGCGATTTCTAAAATCCAAACCGACGATGCTCGGCGCAATGACGCTCGACTTGTTTGCCGTATTGTTCGGTGGTGCGACCGCGCTGCTTCCTATTTATGCGAGCGATATCTTGCATGTGGGGCCCGATGGGCTCGGCTGGTTGCGCGCCGCGCCGGGAGTCGGTGCATTGAGTTGCGCAATAATGCTCGCGATGCTTCCGATCTCGCGACATATCGGCCGATGGATTTTGGGCAGCGTCGCAGTGTTCGGAATGGCCACGATAGTTTTCGGCGCTACGCAGCGTTTTTTCGTTGCTCTAATCGCGCTCGCGACTATTGGCGGCAGCGACATGGTGAGCGTGTACGTCCGCAATTTGCTCGTGCAACTCGAAACACCCGACGCGATTCGCGGTCGAGTAAATGCAGTCAGCGCCGTGATGATCGGCGCATCCAATGAACTTGGCGAGTTCGAATCGGGATTACTCGCAACATGGCTTGGCGCGGTGCGCGCCGTGGTCATCGGTGGCGTAGCGACCATGAGCATCGTTGCATTGTGGACGCGATTTTTTCCAAGTCTGAGCAGGATGGATCGGTTCATGCACTCGAATACTTAGTTCTACTTTGTCAGCGGCTATCAAATACACATAAACAACCTTCCCGATCACTCGATAGATAATTCGATAGGGCTTGAAGAAGACTTCGCGGTATTCGCGAATCCCCGGAGATAACAACTCAGGTAAGTAAGTGCCGCGGTGCG
>JAYTQU010000264.1:0-5377 GCA_043746555.1 Pseudomonadota bacterium
GGTCAGTGAGTGTCCAATCAACTTATGCAACCAATTGGAGCGAGAGGGCGCGAAGCCATCGCCGATGCCTTGCGTTTCGTTGTGTCGCACGATGTCGACGCCAAGTAACTCACCTTGGTAGTCAACCGCAATCAACAAGTCGATTGGACCGCCGTAACCATCGGGTGCGACTGCGGTAAGAATGGCGGCGGTGGGTTTCATCGCGCGTCGGGCACGGTATATAGTGATCGGCGCGTCCGATCCCAGCAAGTCTGCTTGCGAGACCGAAATGCGATCGGCATATAGATCGTTGTCGTGCATTGACTGTGGGATCAACGCGTCCAAGCGTGCGAGAAACCAGGCGCGTCGATTGTCGTCGATACGTTCGTGAGTTACTACAGCAACGACGGCAACAACGACGATTGCAACCGCCACGACCACGCCGAGTAGTCGGTAAGCGCGAAAGCGTTCCATCAAACCAATGGGTTCTTGCGATGGATTGTTATCGTGCGTGTCCATAGATGCGCGGCACAGTGTAGCGATCGATGAGCGGAACGGCGGCGTTCATTAGCAATACAGCGAATGCAACGCCGTCGGGATAGCCGCCGAATGCGCGAATCAAATACGTGAGTACGCCGATGCCGGCGCCGTAAATGAGTCGGCCTCGATTGCTCGTGGCAGCGGTTACCGGATCGGTGGCAATAAAAAATGCGCCGAGGATCGACGCACCGCCGAATACATGCAGCAGCGGACCGCTGTGCGAACCGGGATCGAGTCCATGCATGACCAACGCACAAACGAACAACGCGCCCAACATCGAAAACGGAATGTGCCAGCGAATGGTGCGAGTGAACAACAACAATGCGCCGCCCAGCAATGTCGCCAACGCAATCCATTCTAATCCCACGCCGGCAAAGCTACCGAAAATGGGATTCGCTTCGATTTCTTCCATGGTGCTGCGAAAGATGAGGCCAGTCCGCACGCTGGTCAATGGCGTCGCGCTGGTAATGGCATCCCAAGAAAGCGATTGCGGCAACACGCCGACGAAAATTGCATGCCAGGTTTGCGCGAAAGTGAGTGCATTGGCTTTAAATCCAGCAGGCGCGAGCCAATGCGTCATGTGCTGCGGGAACGAAACGAGCAACGCCGCGTAGCCCGCCATCGCGGGATTAAATAGGTTGTAACCTAATCCGCCGTACAAATGTTTGGCGACCAAGACAGCAAACGCGGCGCCGCTTACTGTGATCCACCAAGGAACGAGCGGCGGCAACGCAAACGTCAATAGCACGGCCGTAAGTAGTGCGCTACCGTCGGTGATGAATCGTTGCACGGGTTTGCCGCGCAATTTGAGCACGAATGCTTCGCATGACACTGCGCTGGCGGCGGCCAGAACGATGTTGATCGCGATTCCAGCGCCGAACCAGATGACATGCGCGATGACCGCGGGCACGAGCGCCACAAGCACCAATGACATCGTGCGTCGCACGCTCACGGCGGCAACCGTATGCGGCGCCGGGGTGGTGGCGAATTTCATTTTGAACGAAGCGGTGAGGCGCTCAGCGCAAACTCGATTCGGGTGAGCGCAGTCTGCAAGGTTTGTCGACTACAAGCGAACGACAATCGCATGTGGCTGCTCGCGCCGAAAGCCGAACCGGGAACAACGGCGACGCCATGATTGAGCAAGTGTTCCGCAAAAGCATGATCGTCGTCCAAACCTAAATGAGCGATTGCCGATTCAACATTCGCGAAGGCATAGAAAGTTCCCGCGCCGTGCAAACACGAAATGCCGGGTAAGTCGTTCAAACTGGTGACGAGAAAGTCGTGCCGTTCCCGATACTGTCGGTTCATTTCAAGAACACAGGTTTGATCGCCGTTCAATGCGGCGATCGATGCATATTGCGCAATCGAAGAGGGGTTTGAGGTGCTTTGACTCTGCACGACGGACATGGCGCTAATCAATTCGATTGGACCGCCGCAATAACCGATGCGCCAGCCGGTCATGGCGTAGGCTTTCGAGACACCGTTGACCGTGACGGTACGCTCATACAATTCGGGGCAGACCGCAGCAAAGCTGACGAATGGCTCGTCGGCCCAGTAGATGTGTTCATACATGTCGTCGGTACAGATGACGATGCGCGGGTACTTCGCGATCACGTCGCCCAGTGCGCGCAACTCTGCACGCGTATAAGCGGCACCGGTGGGATTGCTCGGACTGTTGAGAAAAATCATTTTGGTTCGCGGCGTAATTGCCGAGCACAATTGCGCGGGCGTGATCTTGTACCCTTGCTCGCGTCCTGCGCTGACGATGACGGGCACGCCATCGGCCAGCGCAACCATTTCGGGATACGACACCCAATACGGTGCAGGCACAATGGCTTCATCGCCCGGATCGATCAAGGCCATCGTCAAGTTAAACAGCGTTTGTTTACCGCCGCTTGATACGAGAACTTGATTGCGTCGGTACGTGAGATTGTTCTCGCGTTGAAACTTGGCGATGATCGCATCCTTCAACTCCGCTGTGCCTTCAAGCGGCGTATAGCGTGTGACGCCCTTGTTGATGGCCTCGATGCCGGCGTCGCGAATGTGTTTGGGCGTGTCGAAGTCAGGCTCGCCTGCGCCCAAGCTCACGATGTCCTTGCCTTGTGCTTTGAGTTGCGCAACGCGTCCAGTCAACGCAACGGTTGGCGACGGTTTGATGCGCTGAATGCGTGTCGAAGCTGTTAAACTCACTCTCTATCCCATCGACTAATTTCGGTCGCAAGTTTACCAGCGAATGCGCGTGCTTTACTCATGAGTGTGGTCGTTTCTCCTTCGCGCCGCCACGACGCGCGCTTTGAATTAGAGGCCGAGTATCAACCGGCCGGCGATCAGCCTCAGGCAATCGAAAAGATTGTCGACGGTTTGCAGTCGGGGCTTTCGCATCAAACCTTGCTGGGCGTCACCGGTTCCGGAAAAACTTTCACCATCGCCAACGTCATTCAACGCGAACAGCGACCCACGTTGGTGTTGGCGCACAACAAAACGCTGGCTGCGCAGCTTTACGGCGAATTCAGGGAGTTTTTCCCCAACAATGCGGTCGAGTATTTCGTTTCTTACTACGACTACTACCAGCCCGAAGCTTACGTGCCGTCGTCCGATACCTTCATCGAGAAAGACGCGAGTATCAACGAACACATTGAGCAAATGCGTTTGTCGGCGACCAAGTCGCTGCTTGAGCGCCCCGATGCGATCATTGTTGCAACGGTCTCCGCTATTTACGGTCTTGGCGATCCGGCAGCTTATCTTGAGATGGTGTTGCATCTCGTGCGCGGCGATAAACTCGATCAGCGTAAATTGCTGCGACGTTTGACGGATATGCAGTACACGCGCAACGACATGGACTTGTCGCAAGGCACCTATCGCGTGCGCGGCGATCTCATCGATATTTTTCCCGCCGAGTCGGAACGCGAAGCGGTGCGTGTCGAGTTGTTCGACGACGTGATCGACAACTTGCAGTGGTTCGATCCGTTGACCGGCGAAGTGCTGCGTAAAGTGCCGCGGCTCACCGTTTATCCATCGTCGCACTATGTGACGCCCAAGGAACGTCTGATTGACGCGCTTGACGAGATTCGCGAAGAGCTTCGCGTGCGATTGTTGCAATTAAAAGAACAAGGCAAGTTGGTCGAGGCGCAACGATTGGAGCAACGCACACGATTCGACTTAGAGATGATGCAAGAAGTGGGCTATTGTGCCGGCATCGAGAACTACTCGCGCTATCTATCGGGCCGTGCGCCGGGAGAACCGCCGCCGTGTTTGTACGACTATTTACCGGCGAATGCGCTCTTGGTGGTCGATGAGAGTCACCAAACGATTCCGCAACTCGGCGCGATGTATAAGGGCGATCGCTCGCGTAAGGAAACGCTAGTCGAATACGGCTTTCGCTTGCCGTCGGCGCTCGACAATCGGCCGTTGCGTTTTGAAGAATGGGAGAAACTCGCTCCGCAAATGATTTTTGTATCCGCGACGCCGGCGAAGTATGAGAAGGAGCGTTCCGGTCAAGTGATCGAACAGCTGGTTCGTCCAACGGGATTAATCGATCCGGATGTCGAAGTGCGTCCCGTGCGCACGCAGGTTGACGATGTGCTATCGGAAATTCGTTTGCGTGTCGCGCGCAAAGAGCGAGTATTGGTGACCACATTGACGAAGCGCATGTCGGAGGATCTCACCGAGTATCTCGACGAGCACGACGTAAAGGTTCGTTATCTGCACTCGGACATCGACACTGTCGAGCGCATGGAAATTATTCGCGATTTGCGCTTGGGGAAATTCGATGTGTTGGTCGGTATCAATCTATTGCGCGAAGGTCTGGACTTGCCGGAGGTGTCGCTCGTCGCGATTCTCGATGCCGATAAAGAAGGCTTTCTGCGCTCGGAAAACGCGCTCATTCAAACCATCGGCCGCGCCGCACGTAATTTGCACGGCAAGGCGATTCTCTATGCCGATCGCAAAACCGGTTCGATCGAGCGGGCGCTCAGCGAGACAACTCGACGGCGCGCCGTACAGGTTGAATTCAATACTCGACATGGCATCACGCCGCGCGGCATCGTAAAAGCGGTAACAGATGTGATGGAAGGTGCGTATAGCAGCGGTAAATCGGAGTTACTGCGCAACGTGGCCGATAGCCGCGGCAATTACGAACGAGTCACGCCGGAGCAAGCCGTGAAGCAAATCAAAAAGCTTGAGCAGGAAATGCACAAAGCGGCGCGCGATTTGGAGTTTGAGCAAGCCGCGAAATTACGCGATCGCATTCACGAGTTGCGGCAAATTGAACTAGGCTTGCAACGATAGCCGAGCAGTGCCGGCAAGGACAGCGCACTTAGAAAAAATCGGTTGCCGTTGATCGTTGCTGTCGATCCGGTCGCCGGGATCGGTGGGGTCGGGATCGCGTCCGTCACCATTGTTAGTCGTTAGCCCGCGGTGGGGATCCGCTGTCGGCAGAGATGAAGTCGTAGCCGGGTAATAGCTTCCCGGCCATCGCAGCGCGTGCAAAATCGGGGTGATCGAACCTTACGCCGGTGTCGCGCACCGCGATGACGGTGCCGTCACTGCCTGTGGTGGTATTCCAAGCGAGATTTGTCCCGATGGCCACGGGAATTCTGTAAGTGCCGCTGATCCGCAAATAACGAGTCATAAGGAACTGCGGGAACTGCGGGAACGGCATGCCGATGCTTGCGACCGTCAATGGCCACGAATTCGACGTCGGACTGCGCGCGAAGTTTCCCCAACACTACCCTTGATTCTTCTGGATTTGTAGAACTAACCCATCTTGGCCGATTCGCCTTCGATTTCCTCGTTTTTCAATTTTCCTTGCACGCAAGTGATTGTTGCATAACGATCTCGCTTGGGCGTGAGAGGCAAA
>JAYTQU010000265.1:0-2681 GCA_043746555.1 Pseudomonadota bacterium
CGCCCGACCGCTCGTTCTCGCTCTTGTTCATCACTTCACGCGCGGCGGACGCGACGACCGGATGTGGCTTGTCGTCGAGATGATGTGTGTTCATCATCACCCGCAGCGTGCGTTCGAACGGTTGAGCTGGATTGGATAGAAACGTTGCTACGCCGCGCAGCGTCTTATCACTTTCTGCGTAGAGCACATGGAGGATCGCGCCGACCAATAGCGAGTGACTCGTCTTCTCCCAATGATTGCGTTTCTCAAGCGCGCCTTCTGGATCGACGAGAATATCGGCGATGTTTTGCACATCGCGGACTTCATGCAGACCACGACGCACCTCGAGTAACGGGTTGTAAGCCGCTGAGCAAACATCGGTGGGGTTGAAGAGCAGACAATGCGAGAAGCGAGAACGCCATCCAGACGTCAGTTGCCAATTCTCACCTTTGATGTCGTGAATGACGGCCGACTGTGGCCACGAAAGTAATGTCGGAATGACCAAGCCCACGCCTTTCCCGGAACGGGTTGGCGCAAACGCCATGACATGCTCGGGTCCTTCGTGGCGTAAATACTGCGAACCCACCCGGCCGAGGAACACGCCAGTCGGTTTGGTTAATCGCGCTCGCTTGATTTCACGCGCCAGAGCCCAGCGTGCCGAGCCGTACGTAGTCACCAACTTTGACTGACGACCTCGCCACACCGATCCAACAATCGCCGCGACTGCACCGAGCACTCCGCTCACCGCAGCAATCGTTCCTCCCTTGATAAAGATTCGCGGCGCGTAGGCTTCATACACATACCACCACTGAAACAGCCGCCACGGATAGTAAACGGGCACATCGCCCAACGTCGGCACAGCAGGGATGACGAACCAAGGTGGACCCAATCGTGGTTGGTAACCTAATTGCAATGCGGTCCACTGCGTCGCAATCCACGTACCGCCGATCACGATGGTAAATACCATCACGACTTGTCCGACCAGTACTTTATTCGGTGTCATGCCCACTCTTCTCCGTCACAGTGCGCGGCGCATGTGCGACCGCGTGCGGTGGAGAATTGCGGCACTAAATCAGTGTGTCAAAGCACGCGCCGCACTTCGACGCGCGCGAAGCCGTACCGTGGAAAAGACAATAAAACTCAGGAAGAGTCGGGCGTAGAAAAAATGATATTTTATGGCAGCGTTGCGAGCGAGCCGCTAACTGTCGCAGTGTGCTGTTTCTGCGCAAACGCAGCGCCGTTCCGCACTGCATATCAAACGGTACTTACCGCCAATCACCTTGCCACGCTCGCCAACCAAAGTGGCCACCATCGGCGTAGACGATTGCCAATATTAGCGTTTCGTTGGCCAGTCATTCACCGCCAGATATCGGCCAACTGCCGACGTTCGAGCGCGACTTCCAATGTGCTCAAAGCGGACGCCTAGCGGCTGCCTTCGGAGTGCTCTATCGCGGAATCCTGCAATTTTAGCGAGGGCAAGCATGTCAGCAACACTAATACGGGCTTGTCATTTCAGTTTCGCCTGTATATTATTGTACCAGCATGTAGTGGTACATACATTAAGGTAACAACGTGAACCTCGACATCGACGTATCAAGCCCGGAGCCGGTGTACGAACAAATCGTGCGGCAGATCCAGAGCGGCGTGCAGCGCGGCGAATTGTCGCCAGGCGCGGCATTGCCGTCTATCCGTCAACTGGCTGTCGATCTTGATCTGACTCCCAACACCGTTGCGCGCGCCTATCAGATTTTGGAAGGTAATCGAGTGATTCGAACGGCGGGCAGGAAAGGTACGTTTGTGCACAGCGATGCGACCACACATATCCGTAATCGAAATAGTCAGGACGCGATCTACCAAATCTCTGAGTTGGTTGCGACTTTGGCACGGAAAGGATTGTCGATCAAACAAATTGAAGTGGCGTTTCGGACAGCCGTCGGAACAATGCGTGAGAAGGGTTCGGCGTGAACGTCACTATCGCAGCTAACAACGCGGTTGGTTCGAAGAGATGAGGAACTCAAGATGAACGAATGGTTCGTATACATAGTCGCCTTCAGTCAAATAATTGTGCTGTACGGACTATTTGGCCCGCTTAATACTCGTATCATTTATGACGCGTATATCAACAAGAATCGGCAATGGGTTGCCGACAATCTTGCGTTTCACCAGCGGTATCCACAACCCCGATATTCAATCTGGCTATCTTATTTGATGGGTAGTGTGTGGCTGGCATTTTTTGCCGACGTGTTTTTTGTTACTAAAGTTGACTCGTGGTTAGCACGCTCACTCCTGATGCCGATACTTCCATTCTTGACCCTCTATTTCCTTTACGGCGTCGTCGAGTATTTTCGCGTGTACAAGAAAATTCCCTTGCCCATAAAGCGACACACTTCACTGGAGCGCCGATCACTTCAAGACATCGTGAATCCACGATGGGTCTATGGGTGTTATTTGCTGTTGGCGCTTATTATTGGAGTCTACGTCGTCGCCTTCCACGACGGACATGTCAGCTTCGACATTTTTGAGCGGCGCGTGATCGCATTTACAGTCGGCCTACTGACGGGCACCCTGATATTGATATTAAGCATCCGCCGAAAGAAACAGCCTCTAGATGAACTGCTGGGACCTGCCTATCGAAAATTTGAAGTCATTTTTACGATCGGCGTTTTGTATTTGTTTGCGCTCCTGGGCATAGGAGCCATATT
>JAYTQU010000266.1:0-5510 GCA_043746555.1 Pseudomonadota bacterium
TCTCACCAGCGGCAACGGCGGCTATAGCGTCGCGGTAGAGCGCCTGAATGGCACCGCTCACAAAGTAGCGACCGCAAGACCGACCAGCAGACAGGAACAGAAAATTGGATAAGACCGCACGATTGAAATTGGCCGTACAGAAGTCCGGTCGGTTAACCGATAATTCGCTCGATCTACTCGTGCACTGCGGACTTAAGTACAGCCGCGGCAAGGATCAATTGATTTGCTATGGCGAAAATATGCCGCTCGATGTATTGCTGGTGCGCGACGACGACATTCCCGATCTAGTGCAACAAGACGTGTGCGATCTCGGTATCGTCGGCATGAACGTCATCGAAGAAAAACGCCTAGCGTTCGAAGCGCGCGGCGTATCGCCATTATTTGAGCGCGTCATGTTGCTCGATTACGGCAAGTGTCGTTTGTCGATTGCCGTGCCTGACGGCGCCGCTTACGCCGGTCCACAATCCCTGCAAGGCAAACGCATCGCCACCACATATCCTTATATCTTGGGTCGCTATCTCAAGGACAAGGGAGTCAACGCCGAAGTCGTCACTATGTCGGGCGCAGTCGAGATTGCACCGCGCTTAGGCCGCTCCGACTTCATTTGCGATTTGGTTTCCACCGGCAGCACGTTATTGGCCAACCATTTGCGCGAATCGGAAATCATTTTTGAAAGCCAAGCAGCCATTATTCGCACTCCAGTTGCAGTGAGCGCGGAAAAGCAAGATTGGATTCGTCGCTTATCGTTGCGCATCGACGGCGTCGAGCAAGTGAAGGAAAGCAAGTACATCATGTTGCACGTGCCGCGTTCGAAATTGGCCGAGATCAAGAAGTTGCTTCCGGGCAGCGAATCGCCCACCGTCATTCCCTTGGATGGACCGGGCGATAAAGTCGCGGTACATGCCGTGTGTCGCGAAAACGTATTTTGGGAAACGCTCGAAAGCCTCAAGGCCGCCGGCGCGAGTTCGGTGCTCGTGCTGCCGGTCGAGAAGATGTTGGCGTAGACATTCTGGCCGAGACATTATGACGCTCTCGATCATCGACTGGACTTCGCTTAGCGATTCGCAACGCGCCGAAACGCTGCGGCGACCCGCGCAAAAAAATGCCGCCGCGTTGCTCGACCGCGTGCGCCTCATTGTTGATACCGTTCGTGCACGTGGCGATGACGCGCTAATTGAGTTCACGCAGCGTTTCGATGGCGTCACCCTCGACGCGCTTGAAGTCACTGCAGCGGAAAATGCCGTTGCGGAACAGGCGCTCTCCAGTGAACAAACGGCAGCGTTGGATCGCGCCATAAACAACGTGCAACGTTTTCATGAAGCGCAAAAACAACCGCCGTTACGAATGGAAATATCGCCTGGTGTCGTCTGCGAACAGATATATCGACCCATCGATGCGGTCGGTTTATACGTTCCAGCAGGCACTGCGCCCCTGCCCTCCGCAGCCATCATGTTGGCTGTACCCGCACGGATTGCCGGCTGCACGACGCGCATTCTATGCACGCCGCCGCGCAAAGACGGTCACGCCGATCCTGCCGTGTTGGTTGCGGCAAAACGTTGCGGTATTACGCGCGTCTTTAAGGTTGGCGGCGCGCAAGCCATCGCGGCGATGGCGTATGGCACGCAAACCATTCCCAAGACCGACAAACTTTACGGCCCTGGCAACTCATGGGTTACTGCGGCAAAGATGCTCGTCAGTAACGATGCCGAAGGCGCGGCGCTTGATCTGCCCGCTGGTCCATCAGAAGTATTGGTACTCGCCGACGACAGCGCGCGCGTCGACTTCGTTGCCGCCGATTTACTCGCGCAAGCAGAGCACAGTGCCGACGCGCAAGTTGTGTTGGTGACGACATCTCGTACTCTCGCAAGCGAAGTGATCAATGAGTTAGCCGCGCAGATGGCTAAGCTTTCGCGCGGTGCTACGTTAACCCAAGCCATCGAACACGCACGATTGATCTTGGTTCCCGACCTCCAGACAGCTATCGCTGTGAGCAACACCTACGCGCCCGAACATCTCATTCTACAAATTCGCGATCCGCGCTCGATCGTGGATCGTATACGCAACGCCGGTTCGATTTTCCTCGGTCCGTATACGCCTGAAACGATGGGCGACTACTGCACGGGCGCCAATCATGTGCTGCCCACCTATGGATTTTCTCGCGCGTTCAGCGGGCTCTCGCTTGCCGATTTCATGAAGCGCATGACGGTGCAAGAATTGTCCGCCGACGGATTGAAAAACTTGGGTCCGACTGCGGTCACGATTGCGAACCTGGAAGGATTGGATGCGCACGCGAATGCAGTGACGATTCGACTGGCTGCTCTTAAATGAATAAGCATCTCGCACTGGCGCGTCCCGATATTCTCACGCTCAAACCGTATGAACATGCGGTATGGGATCATGACTTTGAGCGTCTGCATGCCAACGAAAATCCGTGGCGCGCTAACGGCGACACGTCGCTCGTCGGGCTTAATCTTTATCCGGAATGTCCGCCCATCGAATTAGTGGCGCGTCTGGCCAATGTGTATGGCGTGAAACCCGAACAACTAACCGTAGGCCGCGGTAGCGACGAAGGCATCGACTTACTCTGTCGCGCATTCTGTCGCGCCGGACAAGACAGCGTCATTGTCTGCCCACCGACCTTTGGCTTTTACAAAGTGGCCGCCAAGGTGCAAGGCGCAAATGTTATCGAGGCGCCGCTCATCAAGGAACGCAATTTCGCTCTGGATCGCACTGCAATCCTTGCAGCGTGGAATCCCTCCGTGAAACTAGTGTTTTTATGTTCGCCGGGAAATCCAACTGGATCGCTACTCGACGCAGCAGAAATGCAATCGCTGTGCGCCGATCTTGACGGCAAAGCCATCGTGGTGATCGACGAAGCCTACATCGAATTTGCGGCCAGAGAGAGTTTCGTCAAACTTATCGAGCGTTATTCAAATCTCGTCGTCTTGCGCACGCTGTCGAAAGCTTATGCACTCGCTGGGGCGCGATGCGGCTGCATCATCGCCGACCGCGATATCATCGAACTACTCAATCGAGTGTTGCCGCCTTATGCGATTCCAACTTCGACCGTCGAAACCGTACTAGCAGTGACCGACACGACCAATCGTACTCAGTTCGAGCAACGTGTCGCCACACTCATCAGTGAACGCGGCAAATTGAGCGCGCAGTTGGCGAAGTCACCACTCATCAAGCGGGTGTGGCCCAGCGACGCCAATTTTCTACTCGTCGAGTGCGCCGATGCGGATGCCGCGATTGCAGCGGCTAAATCGGTGCAGCTGGCAATTCGCGATCAACGCGGTCAATCGACCCTTAGTAATTGTTTGCGCATTTCCGTCGGCACACCGGAGCAAAACGCGCGACTGATCAGTTCACTTGTTGTAACCAAAGGAGCCTCCGCGTGAGTGACGCGAAAAAGGCCTTATTCATCGACCGCGATGGCACCATCATCGAAGAACCTGCCGATCAGCAAATCGACAGTCTGGAAAAGTTGCGCCTGATCGAAGGCGTCATTCCTGCCTTACTGCAATTGCAAGCAGCGGGTTTTACGTTGTTGATGGTGAGTAATCAAGATGGTCGTGGCACCGAGAGTTTTCCGGAAGAGAATTTCCGTAAGGCCCACGATTTCTTGACGGCGCTTCTTAACTCGCAAGGCATTCGTTTCGAGGCGGAATTTTTTTGCCCGCACTTTCCCAAAGACAACTGCGAGTGCCGCAAGCCGAAGACGGGGTTGCTCACGGATTATTTGCAACGCACGCCGATCGATTTCGCAAACAGCTATGTGATCGGCGATCGCGATACCGACATCGAGTTGGCAAGAAATCTTGGGATTCAGGGCATACGCTTCGCGGTACCCTCACCCCAACCCTCTCCCGGAACCGGGAGAGGGAGCCAAACACCTCTCCCGGTTCCGGGAGAGGTCGCGCGTAGCCCGGGAGAGGAGACGCTGTCGTGGCCGCAAATCGCAATACGATTGACGCAACTTAATCGTGTCGCAACTATCGCACGCAAGACGAAAGAAACCGATATCGCCGTCGACGTGAATCTCGATACCGAAAGCCCTATTCACATCGACACAGGTCTCGCATTCTTCGATCACATGATCGAACAAATTGCCAAGCACGGTGGATTTGCTTTGACCCTGACGTGCAAAGGAGATTTGCAAATCGACGAACATCACACAGTCGAAGATTGCGCTATTGCGCTTGGAACCGCCCTCAAGCAAGCACTCGGCGACAAGCGCGGCATTGCGCGTTTTGGATTTTTGTTGCCGATGGACGAGACGCTTGCGCAAATCGCTATTGATCTTTCCGGTCGCGGCTACTTCGTGTTCGACGGCAAGTTCAATCGGGAATTCGTTGGACAATTGCCCACCGAACTCGTGCCGCATTTCTTTCGCTCGCTCGCGGAAAGTCTGGGCGCCGCAATCAACATCAAAGTCACCGGCGAGAATACGCACCACATGGTCGAAGCGTGCTTCAAAGGGATTGGTCGCACATTTCGCCAAGCATTTCGAATCGAAGGCACCGAGTTGCCATCCAGCAAGGGCGTGCTGTAATGCCCAAGTACCTATGAAATTAGCGATTATCGATAGTGGCGGTGCGAACATCGCGTCCGTGCGGTACGCGATTGAACGCTTGGGCGTCAGCGCCGAACTCACCACGAATTCCGAACGCGTGCGAAGTGCGACGCATGTGATTTTGCCCGGCGTCGGCATGGCCGCGGACTGCATGGCGCGGTTACAGCAGAACGGTTTGGTCGACACCATCAAACAGCTCAAACAACCGCTGCTCGGCATTTGCGTGGGCATGCAATTGTTGTTTGAGTCTTCCGACGAAGGAGCGGTCGAATGTCTCGGTGTGTTACCCGGCATCGTGCAACGTTTTCCCAATCGCGTAGGCTTACCGGTACCACACATGGGCTGGAATCAACTACAAGTGCTGCGACCTACGCTCCTCATGCAGGGCGTTCACGCGGCGGACTATGTTTACTTCGTCCACAGCTTTGCCGCACCCGTGACCGATATGACATTGGCAAGCACCGACTACGGCGCGCCGTTCAGTGCGATTGTGCAGAAGGACAACATCTATGGTGTGCAATTTCATCCGGAACGCTCAGCGCGTGTCGGCGCGATTATCTTGCGCAATTTCCTGAGCTTGCACTAATGCAATTGATTCCTGCGATTGATTTAAAAGACGGACGTTGTGTGCGCCTGTATCAAGGCGACTTCAACGCACAAACGGTGTACTCCGACAATCCGGCGGAGATTTTCGAACGCTACCTGACTTTCGGCGCGAAGCGAGTACATCTGGTCGATCTCGACGGCGCGAAAGACGGCTCGCAACGAAATTTACCGATCATTCGCTCGATGATTGATCGGCACGCCGCCGAGATTCAAGTGGGCGGCGGATTGCGCTCGCTCGATCGAGTGGAAACTTTATTGAATGCGGGAGTGCAACGCGCGGTGGTCGGCAGTGTGGCAGTCACCTCACCCAACGATGTGATTGCGTGGG
>JAYTQU010000267.1:0-4858 GCA_043746555.1 Pseudomonadota bacterium
AAATGCCCCGACCGGCATACCGCCACCGATAATTTTTCCAAGCGTGGTGAGATCGGGTTTGATTCCGTACAAGGCCTGCGCGCCGCCGAGCGCAACGCGAAAACCGGTCATCACTTCATCGAATATCAGTACGCTGCCGTGGCGATCGCACACCGTACGGAGTGTTTCTAGGAATCCAGGCACGGGCGGCACGCAATTCATGTTACCGGCAACGGGTTCGACGATCACGCACGCGATTTCATCGCCGATCTCTTTGAAAAGTTGTTCCACTTGTGCGCTGTTGTTGT
This sequence comes from Pseudomonadota bacterium, assembly GCA_043746555.1. Lineage (GTDB taxonomy): Bacteria > Pseudomonadota > Gammaproteobacteria > Steroidobacterales > Steroidobacteraceae > CAZQYC01. Next base: position 288 of record JAYTQU010000267.1, read on the forward strand.
AGTCGAGCGTGATGGTGAAAGCCGCGAGCGCAGCAGGCACGCCCGGTGAAGTCGGAATGCCGAGCGTGAGTGCGCCAGAGCCTGCCTTGATGAGCAAAGAATCGGAGTGTCCGTGATAACAGCCTTCGAATTTCACAATCTTGTCGCGACCGGTGAATCCTCGCGCTAGTCGAATCGCACTCATCGTGGCTTCGGTGCCGCTGCTGACGAAGCGAACCAGTTCGATCGACGGCATCAATTTGCAAACCTGTTCGGCGAGCTCCGTTTCAAGTCGTGTTGGTGCACCGAAAGACAGCCCCAGCGCCGCGCGTTCGGTGACTGCGCGAATCACATTCGGATGTGCATGACCCAATACCATCGGGCCCCAGGAACCGACGTAGTCGATGTAGCGTTTGCTGTCGGTGTCGAACGCATAGGCACCGGTCGCGCGCTCGAAGAAAATCGGCTCACCGCCCACGCCGCGAAATGCGCGAACCGGAGAATTCACGCCGCCGGGAATAAATCGACAAGCTTCAGTGAACAAGGACAAAGGGTTTCTCCATTTGATCGGTTGCGCAGTGTAGTGCAGGAGGCGAACTGGTCAACGGGCCATTCGCAAGCTGGCCAGAAGAGGAATTCATTTTCTGGCCCACTAGCCATCATGGCCTAACCCGATAGGAGGTTGGGCCATGATGTCTAGCCAGTTGCCCAGCAGGCAGTTGCCCTTCGCGAGTTTTCCCGTTCTAATCGCCACCTCAGTTTTGCGAGTTCGATAATGAAAGCCTACATGTGTGTGATTTGCGGTTACGTGTACGAAGAAGAAAAGGGCGACGCCAACGCCGGTTTGGCCCCGGGTACGAAATGGGAAGACGTTCCGCTATCGTGGCGCTGTCCGGATTGCGGTGCGGGCAAGGAGGATTTCGAGATGGTGGAAATATAGTGGCGGGAAGGCATTGGTCACTTCGAAATTTATGACGTATTTCTTCATCGCTCTCGGCAGCGCACTCGGCGGTATGGCTCGCTATTGGTGTTCCGCCGCTATCGCGTTGCGAGTCGGAGCGGGTTCTCCATGGCTCGGAATCGTCGCGGTCAATGTGATCGGTTCGTTTTTGATCGGTGCGGCGCTCGGGGTGCTCGAGCCGGGTAGTCGCTGGACCGTTTCGTCTCTCGCGCGTGAACATATCAATCAGTTCTTCATGATCGGCGTGTTGGGCGGCTTTACGACGTTTTCATCGTTTAGTTTGTGGACGCTCAATCTGTGGCGCCAACACCAGTGGGGTCAGGCTAGCGCGAATGTGGCGCTGTCGATTGTGCTGTGTTTACTGGCGGTGTCGTTGGGATTCTGGATAGTTACTGTTCTTACCCAAGCGCCACGCAGTTAGTTTCGCCATTAGTTCTACTTTGTCAGGTTGGGATCAAGCGATGGGGGGCAAGACGCAACGGCCTGAAAAAGCGCAGCGTACACGGCAGTACGTGAGTACTTTTCAGGCCGGTGCAACGCCGCACCGCGCGCTTCAGCGCAACCTAACAAAGTAGAATTAGTGCTGCTGAATTTTGTATCCCTGATGTTGCAATAGATCGACCACGCCGTCGTTGCCGACCAAGTGCAGCACGCCGACAATGACGAGGTAGTTCTTATCGGCGTTGAGCATTTCTTCCAATCTGCCGATCCAGCGTCGATTGCGTTCCACTGTAAGCGGGCCGTAAAGTTTGGGGAATTCTTTCATGCCGCGCGCCGAATATTTATCCAACGCAACGGCATCGCCACTTCGCCAAGCGCCGAGTAGTGCTTCGATTTCTTGGTCGGCTTCTTGTGCTTCGGTGAGTGTTTGCAATAGGAACTGTGCTTGCAGCGGCGTCGGCAAATCGGCCAGTAGGTGAAGTTGTTCCGATATTGTTTCGAGCCCTTGAATCTCTTTGTGATCGCTGGTCGCCTTGGCCAGAAAGCGTTGCTCGATTCCCGATTGCGGGTCGAGTCCCATCTTGAGCATCTGCAGTTGCGTCAGCGTGATCGCAGCGAGCCACGGTTTGAATTGATTCAGCATTCCCGTCGGAATGCCGAGCTGTTTCGTGTAGGCGTCGAGTTTTTCAGTCGTTTCCGGTCCGATATCTTCGGTAAGCGTTTTACCCGTCGGCTGCATGCCCAATTCCATGGTGAGTTGTTGTGCAGCAAGCGGGTCGAGATCGGCCATGTCGATTTCCATCACCAGTTTATCGGCGTCGCGATAAGCATCTTCCATCGCAGCCGGCAATGGTTCGCTGGCGCGCAGCAGATGCATCGAGCCGAGCAAGTAAACGGTGTTGTGTTTGCCTTGGACTGCCCACAACGACGAGTGAGACGATTGCTTCTCGACCGCAAACGAAACGTTCGCGACGAGTAGGGAGACAAGAGCGAGGACTAAGCCGCGGGCGCTTGTCGGTACTCTGGTAGGAATTCGTTTTTGTATTCGGAGGTGCTGCATGCGGCGAGATTGTCTACCCACACGACCTCAGTGGCAATCGATCCGTCGGACATCAGTTCTAGCACGCGATAGCCCGGCGGTTTATTGTCGAGCGCGAAATCGTCGCTCAACGGTTTGAATTGCGCGCAAGTCGCCGGCGTCGCCATGTAGCGCACGCCTTGCGAAAACAGATCGAGCGCTTGATGCACGTGCCCCCACAAGATGCCGCGAACATTCTTGTGTCGAGCAATCAACGCCAGGAAAGCGTCCGCATCTTCAAGCCCAACGGTATCAAGCCACTCGCTGCGCATTTTGATCGGATGATGATGCAAGCAAACCAGTGCGTGTTTGTCGGCGTGAGAAGCGAGTGTGCGATCGAGTTGCACGAGTTGATCGGCGCCTATACGACCGCCGTCGGTGTTTGGAACAAAGCTGTCGAGCAAGATGATGACCCAGTCACCCAACAAAGCACTGCCGCCCATCTGAAACGGCGGGTGCGCGAGTGCGATGCGCATTTGTTCCGGCGTGTCGTGATTGCCGGGAATGCAATACACCGGCGCTGCTGAATCCGAAAACGCCGCCGCGACGGCTTGATAGCCGCTGGGATCGTCGTGAACCAAATCGCCGGAAAGAAGATAGGCATCGGCTGCGTCGAAACGTGCGCCCGCATGCGTCAACGTATGTCGCAACGTTTGCAATGTATTGATCCCGCGCAGAGTGCGGTTTGGGTTGCCGACCAAATGCAGGTCGGTGAATTGCACGAGGCGGACGGATTTCATGCGGCGGATTTCATGAAGCGGGAGGCGACTTAATGAGGCGACTAAATGCGGTACTTGTCCTTACGCCCCAAGAGCATAGCAACGCGATTCGACAGAAAAAGGTGACCGAAGTCTTAGGCAGCTCGCGCGCGTCTCGGTTCCGGCTAAAAACCTTGGCGTGAGTCTCAGAAAGAGGGGCCACTGGTCAACCGGCGATGAGTCAGAAAAAGAAAAAAGGCCGTGCACCCTTGTCGGTGGCGCGGCCCTGGTCGCGTTGCGTATCTTGGTTCTGGCCTGCTTGCCAGGAGCCAGTTGACCCATTGGCCGTCCTAGTACTTGTAATGCTCCGGCTTGAACGGTCCGTCCACCGACACGCCAATATACTTCGCTTGTTCGGGCGTCAACTTGGTGAGCTTTACCCCGATGCGCTCTAGGTGTAGATGCGCCACTTTCTCGTCGAGTATTTTCGGTAACACGTACACATCGTTCTTGTACTTGCTGCCGTATTTGAACAGCTCGATTTGCGCCAGCACTTGGTTGGTGAATGAGTTAGACATTACGAACGAAGGATGCCCCGTGCCGCAACCCAAGTTCACGAGACGTCCTTCGGCTAACACGATGATGCGTTTAGATACTCCATTTGAATCCGGGGGAAAAATCACGTGATCGACTTGCGGCTTAATGTTTTCCCATCGGTATTGCTTGAGCGCCGCGATTTCAATTTCGCTGTCGAAGTGACCGATGTTGCAAACGATCGCTTCGTTCTTCATGCGCTTCATGTGCTCGTGCGTAAGCACGCTCAAGTTGCCCGTGGCTGTCACGAATATATCGCCTTGGCTCGCGGCTTCGTCCATAGTGGTGACGCGGTAGCCGTCCATCGCCGCTTGCAATGCACAGATGGGATCGATTTCGGTCACCCATACTTGCGCCGAGAGCGAGCGCAAACTTTCCGCCGAACCCTTACCTACATCGCCATAGCCAGCGACCACGGCAATTTTTCCGGCGAGCATGACGTCGGTCGCGCGTTTGATTGAATCGACCAACGATTCGCGACAGCCGTACAGATTGTCGAACTTGGATTTGGTGACCGAGTCGTTCACGTTGTTAGCCGGGAACGGCAAGCCACCTGCTTTCGCCATCTCGTACAAACGCTTCACGCCCGTGGTAGTTTCTTCGCTGACACCTTTGATTGCGGCGAGACGCTTGCTGTACCAAGCAGGTTGCGTTGCGAGTCGCTTTTTGATCGCCGCGTACAGGGCAACTTCTTCATCGTTCGTTGGCTTCGCGATGATCGAAGCATCTTTCTCCGCTTTGCTGCCCAAGATCAGGAGCATGGTGGCGTCACCGCCATCGTCCAGAATCATGTTTGCATGCTCGGTCGGCCACTCGAAAA
>JAYTQU010000268.1:0-2818 GCA_043746555.1 Pseudomonadota bacterium
TCGATTCTCGAGGCCGCATTTCTCGCGCAACGGGCAATTGTGCTGAGTCGCCGTCCCGCGCGGGTAGTGCTCAATCATTCGCTCGATCTGCCTGCCGAGCGCGATGCGTCGCTGCGAACGTCGGTGCCGTTTTCTCGCGAGATGCAAATCCTGTTCGCAGCGCTCGAACGCGGCCAGGGAAGCAATTGATGATAGCTCGTCGTTTCTTCGGGCGTCTCATTGAGCGCGTGCTTCCGCCGATCGTCCCGATGATCGTGATCATCGCATTTGCGGAAGTTGCCGTGCGCGCGGGGTGGGTGCGTTCGTTTTTGATTCCCGCGCCATCGAGTGTATTGATGGCGCTGGTTCGTGAATCGGATCTGTGGTCCGCCACGCTTGATACGGCAACGGCCGCGCTGGTGGGGTTTGGCATGAGCGCGGTATTTGGCGTGGCGATCGCTATATTGCTGTCGTCGGGCGCATGGGCTCGACGCGCGTTTTATCCGTACGCCGTGTTCTTTCAAACCGTGCCAATTATTGCCATTGCGCCGTTGTTGGTTATTTGGGTGGGTTGGAATCGCACGGTCGTTGCATCGGCATTCATTGTGTCCATCTTTCCGGTCATCGCAAATGCGTTAACGGGATTGATGTCGACCGATCCGGCTCTGCGCGATCTATTTCGACTTTATCGCGCCACGAGTCGCGCCACGTTGTTCAAGCTTAAGTTGCCGTTTGCCTTACCGCATATTTTCACGGGACTGCGCATCGCCGGTGGGCTTGCGGTCATCGGCGCCATTGTCGGCGAGTTCATCACTAGCGGCGGCATCGGCGGCTCGGTGATCATTTCGCGCCAACAGAATCGCGTCGATAAAGTATTTGCCGGTCTTATACTAGCGTCCCTGCTCGGTATCGTATTATTCGCTTCGATCAACCTGGCGAGCAGTCTTGTGTTACGACGCTGGCATCCGTCTGAACGAGAGAGTCAATGAACAGATCGATACTCGTAATAACGCTGATTTCGCTTGTCTGTATTTATGGCTGCGGCAATTCGTCGAGCAACTCGACCGCCGAGCAACAAACACTGCAACTTAACTGGAAACCGGAACCCGAGTTCGGCGGCTTCTACGCCGCGCAACTCGACGGCTTGTATCAGCGTCACAGACTCGATGTCGTTGTGCGACCGGGTGGTCCAGGAACGCCGACGCCAGACATGCTCGGTGCCGGGACGGTTGACTTCGCGATCATCGGCGGAGATGAAATCATTCGTGCTCGCGCAAACGGTAATAAACTCGTTGCGCTCTTCGCCGTCTATCAAATCGATCCGCATGCGATTATGACTCGGGCTTCGCGCGGCTTCACGTCGCTTGCCGACGTGTTCGCGCACGAGGGGACGTTGGCGATCGAGCGCGGGCTGCCCTACGCGGACTTTCTCGAAAAGAAATATGGATTTCAAAAATTGCGCATCGTGCCGTCTCCCTTCGGAGACTTGAGTCTTTATCGAACCGATCCGAACTACTCGATGCAGGTCTTCATTACCGCGGAACCCTTCGCTGCAAAGAAAATTGGACTTGAACCGCAGACTTTTCTAATCGCGGACTCCGGCTACAACCCCTACATGACGGTGCTGGCAACAAGCGAAAGTTATTTGCATTCCCATCCTAAAATAGTGAACGAGATGATCGCCGCAGTTCGTGAAGGCTGGCGGAATTATCTCGCTGATCCGATTAAGACCGATCAATTCATGGGCACGCTCAATCCGACCATGAGTCAGGAAACCTTTGCGGCAGCGGCACAAACGCAAAAGTCGATGATCGAAACCAAAGACGCGACGCCACTTGGCTCCATGACGCTCGATCGCTGGCAGACGTTGGTGCAACAACTCACCGAGTTAAAGGCGATCGATAAACCCATCGATGCAAAGAATATTTATTATGAGCCTACTACGCGCTAGGTTTTCACCGGATATCGCAACATGAAATCGCTAGGCAAAAGATCGGCGGGTTTGAGGTTGGAGCGCATGAGAGCGTCGCTCGCATGGGCGGGCGACAAGTTTCGCAATGTGTGTCCGATCATTCCGGGTTTACGCGATCCTAACGTGTCGATGCCGACGCTCAGTGAATTTCTTTGCGGCGGCGCGCGACGGGTGCCGAGTGGTCCGCTGCCCTCGATGAATCCGATTGATAAGTGGCTAAAAACACCGTCAAGCGGATTGCGTGCAACGTGGCTGGGTCATTCTACGGTCCTGATCGAGATTGACGGTCTGCGCGTGCTCACCGATCCGGTGTGGGGGCCGCGTGCGTCGCCGTCGCGATTCGCGGGGCCGAAACGTTTTCAACCGGTTCCGGTTGCGCTGAAAGCATTGCCACCCATTGATCTGGTCGTGTTGTCTCACGATCACTACGATCATCTCGACTACCAAACGATTCAACAAATCGCGAAACTCGATGTGCCGTTCGTGACATCGCTCGGTGTCGGAGCGCATCTTGAACATTTTGGCGTGCGCGCCGAACGCATCGTCGAACTCGATTGGTGGGAAACGCACACACTGCCGAATACTGCGCTGACTGTTACCGCCGCGCCCTCGCAACATTTTTCCGGTCGTGGGTTGAAAGATCGCAATGCAACGTTGTGGTCTTCGATGGTGATTCGTTCACCGCAGCACACGGTATTCTTCAGTGGAGACACCGGTCTCACAACCGAATATCAAACTATTCGCGAACGACTCGGACCCTTCGATCTCATTATGTTGGAAGTCGGCGCATTCCATCCGGCGTGGGGCGACATTCATCTTGGGCCGGAGAATGCACTCAAGGCGCATGCGTTACTCGGCGGCGGCGCT
>JAYTQU010000269.1:0-5708 GCA_043746555.1 Pseudomonadota bacterium
CAGGCAGATATTTCCGTACAGATTCCGTGCGGCTGAGGGCCCTTTTAGGAAAACCCTTGAAAACATGGCGCTCCCAGCGGGATTCGAACCCGCGTACCAGCCTTGAGAGGGCTGTGTCCTGGGCCTCTAGACGATGGGAGCATTGAACTTTGTAGGCGACGTGCGGCCGCAGGTGGAGGTCCAGCGGGTGCGGTATTATACGGACCGCTCTCTCAGGCTCAAGTGGAACGCGCTCGTTGGATAACTCAAAGCAGAAAAACGAAGGTTTGCCCGGTACGCCGGTCATGCTAGGTACGCCAGTCATGCCGTTAGTCGTCCCGCGCGATCAGCATCCGATTTCTCGTTCGCAGATCTCTCAATACGCGCTCAAAGTGCTCTATCGCTTGAAGGATGCAGGCTACGAAGGTTTTCTGGTCGGTGGTGCGGTGCGCGATCTGTTATTGGGAATGGAACCCAAGGATTTCGATATCGCGACCGATGCGCATCCCGAGCAAGTCAAAGAGTTATTCCGCAATTGTCGATTGATTGGGCGGCGCTTTCATCTTGCGCATGTGCGGTTCGGGCCGGAAATTATCGAGGTGGCGACGTTTCGCGCGGCGCACACGCCGATCGACGATGACAATAGTTTGGATGAGGGCGGACATCGTGTGCTCGACGAACGCGGTCGCATTCTGCGCGATAACTTATACGGCACGATCGACGAAGACGTGTGGCGTCGCGATTTCACGGCCAACGCGCTTTACTACAACATCGCCGATTTTTCGGTGTGGGATTATGTCGGCGGCGTCGAGGACGCACGCGCCAAAATACTGAGATTGATCGGCGACCCGGAAACGCGTTACCACGAAGATCCGGTGCGCATGTTGCGCGCGATTCGATTTGCGGCGAAGCTCGATTTTTCGATTCATCGTGACAGCGCCGAGCCCATCGCGCGTTTGGCGCGCATGCTCGATGGGATTCCCGCTGCGCGCTTATTCGATGAAGTGTGCAAGCTATTTCTTGCCGGGTTCGCGGTTAGAGCATTCGAGCTGCTCGTGCACTATGGACTACTTGAACATCTATTGCCTTCCGCCGCGCGCTCGATTGCGCTGCAATCGATCTCCAATGCGGTCAGATTGTTGCGCTTAGGATTGGAAGGAACCGATAGGCGCGTGCATCAAGACAAGCCCGTCACGCCCACATTTTTATTTGCTGTCCTGTTGTGGCCGGCGATCAAGGCTGCTTACGATGCGATGGATCGCAGCGCGTTGCAAGACACTCAGGCGTGGTTCGAGGCATGCGATCAAGTGATTGCGCAACAACAGCGGCGCGTGTCGATCCCCAAACGCTTTACGGTGCCGATGACCGAAGTCATTGCGTTGCAACCGCGCTTCGAACGTCGCGACGGTCGGCGCGCATTGCGACTAATCGATCATCCACGCTTTCGCGCCGCCTATGATTTTTTGTTGTTGCGTGCGGCGGCAGGCGATGCCGATCCGGCATTGGCCGAGTGGTGGACCGAAATCCAAACGCAAACACCGGAACAACGTATTGCGTCGGTCGAACAGAATCTCGATGGAGCGTCGCGATCCGGTGCACCGAAAACCGGGTCATCGGCCGGTTCTAAACGTCGTCGTCGGCGTAGACGACCGGCGGCGCCGTAGATTTTGTCGGCTATGACTCAGCCCCAATGGACGCCGGTCTACATCGGAATCGGCGGTAATCTCGATGATCCTCGTGCGCAAGTTAAGCGTGGCGTCGAATTGCTCGCTGAATTGCCGAAAACGAAACTCATCGCTCGATCTAAACTTTATCGATCCGCGCCGCTTGGCCCAAAGGATCAACCTGATTTTGTGAACGCGGTGGTCGGACTATTAACGCAACTCGACGCACCAACGCTACTGACGAACCTCAAAGCGCTGGAAAAACGAATGGGTCGTGCTGAACCCGTTGTGCGTTGGGGACCGCGAGTGATTGATTTCGATTTGCTCGTTTTCGGTGGTGAGCGTATCGACTCTGAGACGCTGAAAGTTCCGCATCCGGAAATCGCGAATCGCGCATTCGTTTTAGCGCCGCTGCTCGATATCGCGCCGAATTTAGAAATTCCCGGCGTCGGTCGCGCGAACTTACTCGCCGGACGTATCGATTTGACCGGCGTAACCGCGCTATGAACATCGAGAACTCACCGCATCGATTCATCGTGGTTGAAGGTCCGATCGGCGTCGGCAAGACTAGTCTCGCACGACGATTGGCGAAGACGTTCGGTTCGGACTTGGTGATGGAGCTGGCGGAGGAGAACCCATTTCTCGAACGCTTTTATCGCAATCCGAAATCCGGCGCCTTTCCGACGCAATTGTTTTTCTTGTTTCAACGTGCGCGGCAATTAGAAGAACTGCTGCAACAAGATTTATTTGCCGCTACGCGCGTCGGCGATTACCTGCTCGACAAGGATCGCTTGTTCGCGCGGCTGACGCTCGACAATGAAGAGTTCGCGCTTTACGAACAAGTGTATGAAAAATTGTCGATCCGTACGCCAACGCCGGATTTGGTGATTTATCTGCAAGCGCCGGTGGATGTGTTGATGGAGCGCGTTGCGCGCCGCGGGATTCGGTACGAGCAAACCATCGATCGCGCGTACTTGGAGAAGTTGATGGAAGCGTATGCACGCTATTTCCACGAGTACTGCGCTTCACCGCTGTTGATTGTCAATGCGGCGCAAGTGGATTTCGTCGGCAACGACGCCGACTACTCGCAGCTCGTCGAGCAAGTGGTGCGCACAAAACGCGGTCGGCATTACTTCAACCCGATGAAAACAATTTAGGCTGAAGACGGTAGGCTGTAGACTGTCGGTCGGGTCCAGAGTGCTTTTCCTTCCTACAGCCCACAGCCTATCGTCTACAGCCCTTCCGTAGGAGCTTTCATGGTCTACAAACAACTCGAAGAGCGTAACGCGCCGAGGCAGTCGGTCACGCTGACCACCCTAGCGAAAATGATGGAGAGTGGCGAAAAGATTGCCTGCATGACAGCGTACGATGCCAGTTTTGCGCAACTGGTCGATCAGTCCGGCGTCGATGTGGTTTTGGTTGGCGATACTTTGGGCATGGTGATTCAAGGTCACGACACCACGGTGCCGGTCACCTTGGACGACATGATCTATCACTGCAAAGCGGTTGCGCGTGGATTGCATCGACCGCTACTAATGGGCGACATGCCCTTCATGGCGTACTCGTCGCGAGAACAGGCGTTGACCAATGCGGTGCGCTTGATGCAAGAGGGCGGCGCGAAAATTATCAAGCTCGAAGCGGGATTGCATCAAACCAGTATCGTCGAGTATCTCGCGAGCCACGATATCGCGGTGTGCGCGCACTTGGGATTGCGCCCGCAATCCGTGCATAAAACCGGCGGGTTTCGCATTCAAGGCCGCGAAGCAACCGCGGCCGAGAAAATGTTGGCCGACGCGAAAGCGTTGGCGTCGGCCGGCGCGGACATTGTGCTGTTGGAGCAAGTTCCCGCAAAACTCGGCGCAACGATCGCACAGGAATTGCATGTCCCCGTGATCGGTATCGGTGCGGGTCCCGATGTCGATGGTCAAATTCTAGTGCTCTACGACATTCTAGATATCACACCGGGCCGCACGCCGAAATTTGTTCGCAACTTCATGAGCGGCGTCGATAGTCCATTGCAAGCCTTAAAGAACTATGTGGCGGCGGTGAAGAGCGGCGACTATCCCGCACCCGAGCATTGTTTCTAAGCGACGATGTCATCAACGACGGTATCAATGGATACGATTACGACGCGAGTGGCACTCCGAGAATATATTCGCGCCAGTCGCTTGCGCGGCGAGCGCATCGCATTTGTCCCCACTATGGGCAATCTGCATCCCGGTCACGGCGATTTGGTGACGCGAGCCTGCAGGTTGGCCGATCGCGTGATTGTGAGCATCTTCGTTAACCCGATGCAATTCGGTCCGAACGAAGATTTCGCGCAGTACCCGCGCACGCCGACTGAAGATGCGACGTTGCTAGCGCGGCTGGGCGCCGATGTGCTATTTATTCCTGACGCCGCCGATATTTATCGTGAAGGTTACGAGCATTCGACGTTCGTCGACGTACCCGCGCTTGGCGATATTCTCTGCGGTGAGTTTCGGCCCGGACATTTTCGCGGCGTCGCTACTGTTGTAGTGAAATTGTTCAATCTGGTACAGCCGGACATCGCGGTCTTTGGCGAAAAAGATCTTCAACAGCTCACTATTATTCGTCGCGTCGTCGCCGATTTGTGCATGCCCATCGAGATTGTCGGTGCACCCACGATGCGCGAAGGCGATGGCCTCGCGATGAGTTCGCGCAATCGCTATCTTTCAAAACAAGAGCGCATTGCGGCGCCTTCGATCTACAAAGAACTAACGGCGGCGCAAACCAGAATTCAGTCCGGCGAGCGCGATTTCATTGCTATAGAACGAAAGGGCGGCGAAGCGCTAACGGTCCTGGGATTCAAGCTCGATTACTTTTCAATTCGCGATGCCGCGAACTTGCAACCGCCAACCGATTCAACGCGCGAGTTTGCGATTCTCACCGCGGCACGCATCGGCAAAGCACGGTTGATCGACAATGTTCGTGTCGCGCTTTAGGATTGGGCGCGGTGCGTTAATAAGGGATCGATTCGCCGCCGCGAAAGACTCTCCACCGAATTTTCGAACTCTACGAAGTCCATCGAGTCATATGATAGTTTTTACGCTTTGCGCCCATCCCGCTTCCACTCGCAATCGTTGCGAGCGCTCGTTGGCGACATCATGAAATTCCGTTCATCCAAATTGCAGTCGACTTCGAAACTTCGAAACTTGTTGGCGCTAGCGTTAATCGCGCTTGCGTTCATGCAGTTGGCGCGATTAGCGTTTATTTGGGAATTCGGGTCGTTCAGTGCGTTCGCGACGCCAAAGGGAGAGAGCAGTTTCTATATCGGGCTGAAGTTTGACTTGCGTTTGGTTGCGATTTTATTTTCGGCGCCCTGGTTGTTACTGCAGGTTGGAGAGTCGGCTCCCAAGCGGCGTTGGCTTGGCGCATTGCTGTTACTACTCGCGGTGGGCACGTACCTTTGTTTGGTGGTCATCGCGATGGTGGACGATCATGGCGCGCGACCTTGGCTCGGGGTTTTTCTTTTGCTGGCGGGACTACAACAGTGGTTGTTCCGCGACTACGGTTTGGCGAGCGGTCGTGAAGCACGCTGGATTTGGAGCGCTTACGCGGTGATCGTCACAGCCTTCGTGCTCACCGCCTATGCGGCCGATTTCGGTTCGTATAGCTACAATCACGTGCGCTTGAATGGCATGGTCCTGGGCTTTTTGCACAATCCACTGATCAGCGCGCAAATGGTTTGGCAGAGCTATCCGGTCGTTCGCGGCGCAATGTTGATTGCTGTTGCGATCACGGGCCTTGTATGGACACTACGCAGATTGCAGGGCTGGCATCCGCTGCCGTTGGCGCGTGGACCGCGTTGGACGGCGCACGTTGCCGTCTCTATTTTGCTGGTCCTGCTGATGTGGGGCAGGGAGAGTCTGTATCCGTTGCGGTGGGCTGAAGTTTTCGACGGACGCGATCGCTTCGTGGCGCACGCCGCATTAAATCCGGTGTTGTTCTTCTTGGAGACACGGGTGACTCCAGAAGAAGGTCCAGACATGAAGACCGTGAAGGCGACTCACCAAGCGTTGGCGGATTATTTTGGTATCCCCAAAG
>JAYTQU010000270.1:0-4714 GCA_043746555.1 Pseudomonadota bacterium
ACTCACATCGCTCGCCTTGGAGCAACTGGCGAGCCGCAGTGTGCATGACTGGTTGCCGGATGAAGTGCTTCACGAACTGCAACTGCCGACATTGCAAGAAGCATTGCAGTACGTGCATCGTCCGCCGACCGACGCGCGTTTGGAATTGCTCGCCATCGGAAAACATCCGGCGCAACGGCGATTGGCTTTCGAAGAATTGCTCGCACATCAGTTGAGCTTGCGTTTGTTGCGTCGTGAAGTGCAAAAGGACGCGAGTTGGCCGTTGGCGACCGGCGGTGACGGCATACTGAATTTTCTACAAGCATTGCCTTTTTCGTTGACTGCTGCTCAGTCGCGCGTCTGGCGCGAACTTGAAGTGGATCTCAAACAACATCATCCGATGCTGCGATTGGTACAAGGCGATGTCGGCTGCGGAAAAACCGTCGTCGCCGCACTCGCCGCCACTCGCGCGGTGGAGTGCGGATTGCAAGCCGCGATCATGGCGCCGACGGAACTACTTGCCGAACAGCACGCGCGCAATTTCGCGATGTGGTTCGAACATAGTTCCACGCCGATTGTTTTGCTCAGTGGCAAAGCGACCGGCAAGACTCGTGCAAAATTGCTTGCCGAACTCGAAAGCGGCGACGCCAGTATCGCCATCGGCACGCATGCATTATTTCAAGAAGGCGTAAAGTTTCGTCGCCTGGGATTGGTAGTGATCGACGAACAGCATCGTTTCGGCGTGCACCAGCGTTTGTTATTACGCGAGAAGGGCGCGGTCGAAGGTCGGTATCCGCATCAGCTCATCATGACGGCGACGCCGATTCCGCGCACGCTGGCAATGACGGCCTATGCCGATCTCGATGTGTCGATTATCGATGAACTGCCACCGGGTCGTACGCCGGTTAAGACGGTGGTGTTACCCGAGTCGCGTCGTAGCGATGTGGTGATGCGCATTCGCGAAGCTTGTTTGCAAAAGCGTCAAGCTTATTGGGTGTGTCCCCTGATCGAAGAATCTGAACTATTGAGCGCGCAGGCCGCCGAGCAAACGGTAATGGCGCTCACAGAGGCGCTTTCCGAATTGCGGATCGGTCTCGTACACGGTCGAATGAATTCCAATGCAAAAGACGCGGTGATGAATGAGTTTAAGGCGAATAAGATCGACTTACTGGTCGCGACCACCGTAATCGAGGTCGGTGTCGATGTGCCGAACGCGAGTTTGATGGTGATCGAGAACGCCGAGCGTTTGGGCTTAAGCCAATTGCATCAATTGCGCGGTCGAGTCGGACGCGGCAGCGTTGAGAGCACTTGCGTGTTACTTTACAAACCGCCGTTGAATGAAATCGCGCGCGAACGTTTAGGCGTAATGCGCGATACCAACGACGGTTTCGAAGTCTCGCGACGCGATTTGGAATTGCGCGGCCCCGGTGAATTGCTTGGGACCAAGCAGACTGGGTTGATGCAAATGCGCGTGGCCGATTTGAGTCGCGATGCGGATCTGTTGCCGCACGTCCAGAAAACCGCCGAGATCATGTTGACGGCGCACGAAGCGAACATTGCGCCGTTGCTCGCGCGCTGGATCGGTCAGGGCGAGCGATTTGGTAAAGTGTAGATCACCCTCAGAGCCGCACGAATGAGACTGCCAGAATGAGACTGCTCGAATGAGATTGCCTAGGCGAATCGGTTCCCCATTTACACTAGTCGCCGACACCGTTCGCTGGCTGACGCATCGGATCCGTTCGACCGCTTTTTGGAATGCTTATCTTCCCTCTGCGATTAACACCGGGCGGCATTACGCCGAGTTGATGCGCTTGCATCGGCCAATCGGCATTTGGCTTTTGTTGTGGCCGACATTGTGGGCGTTGTGGTTGGCGGGCAGCGGCCGACCGAACGAACGACTGTTCGTCATTTTTGTTCTCGGTGTGGTGGTCACTCGATCGGCGGGTTGCGTTATCAACGACTATCTCGATCGCAATATCGATGCGAATGTGCGTAGAACGATGAATCGTCCGCTCGCTGCCAAACGCATCGAACCTCGCGAAGCTTTGTTGGTGTTTTTCGGTTTGTCGCTGGTCGCACTTGCGTTGTTGCTATCGCTGCCGCATGAGGCGCAATGGCTCGCGCTCGGCGCTGCGGGCATGTTGATCACGTATCCGTTGTTCAAACGATTCTTTCCCGCGCCGCAGTTGTACCTGGGCGCGGCATTTTCGTGGTCGATTCCGATGGCGTACGCAGCGCAATCGGGCGCCGTGCCGACAATCGGTTGGCTGCTCTTTATCGCGGGCGTGTTATGGACCACCGCGTACGACACCTTGTACGCAATGGCCGATCGCGAAGACGATATCAAGCTGGGCATTAAGTCGAGCGCCATTTTATTCGGCGACGCCGATCGAGGCATGATCGGACTAATGCAGGCGATGACGCTGTTGGCGCTTTGGTTTGTCGGTCGCGATTTGGATTTCGGCGTTTGGTACTGGTGTGGACTAGGTGCCGCCGCGATGTTCAACGTTTATCAACAGTGGTTGATCCGCAATCGCGAAGTCGCAAAATGTTTACAAGCATTCGCGAACAACAACTACGTCGGTATGGCGGTGTTCATCGGCATCGTCTGCGAGTACGCGTTTCGGCACTGAGTTTGGAGAAGTCATCAACGCTTGCCGGTTCGCGCCACTGCCCAGACTTCAATGAGAGTCGCGCCTGCGCGACGCAATGTGCGCGCCAATTCGTTGGCGGTACTGCCGGTGGTGATGACATCGTCCAAGATGGCGATATGTTTCGCTGCCAGTTTCTCTGCCACGGCGAACGCGCCGCGAAGATTCTTGCGACGTTCCTTGCGATCGAGACCGGCTTGCTCGCGCGTGTCGCGGATGCGAACTGCAATATCCGCTCGCAATGGAATACCCAGACGTCGCTCGATCGTTCGCCCGATTTCGATGGCTTGATTAAATCCCCGCGCGCGAAAACGTGCAGCGGCAAGCGGCACCGGGATCATCATTTCCGGCCATGGAGTCGAGCGCGTACGCGCCACCGTGCCGGCAAACAGTTCGCCGAGCACTCGACCGTACGGCAGTCGGCCGTGAAACTTGAGCGCTCTAATCAAATGATCGACGGGATAATCGTAACGAAAAGCACAGAAGGCGCGATCGTAACGCGGCGGTTTCTTCAAACACCGACCGCACTCGATATCGCGCGGCGAATTTGCGGGTAGCGGCTCGCCGCAGCGCAAGCACGCGAAGAGGTTGTGCGGAAAATCATCGGCGCATTCGTGGCACAAATCGAGCGCCCGATGGCGGGCTTGCGCCGTGCCGTCGCCGCAAACAATACAGGTCGGCGGCAGCAACCAGCGCTCGGCAAGCGTCCCGGCAAATCGAATTGCGACGTTGACCATGATAATACCTTCCGGTTGACAGACTTTCTTCCTTCATCCGATACTGCGCGTCCGCAGTTGTGGCTCACAGTGGTCAACGCTGCGCATTTATCGAGAAATGCAGGTGGAGGATGTCATGAGCGACGGCACAATTAGCGCGAATATCGGAACCCCAGAAATCGGCACGCTAGCCCGTCTCGGCGAGGTTCGCACCGACTGGACCCTCGACGAAGTTCGCGCGTTGATTGCATTGCCGTTTGCCGATTTGTTGTTCCATGCGCAGCGCGTGCATCGCGACCATTTCGATCCGAATCAAGTTCAAGTGAGCACGTTGTTGTCGATTAAGACCGGTGCCTGTCCGGAGGACTGCGCCTACTGCGCGCAGAGCGTGCGTTACGACACCGGTTTGGGTCGCGATGAGTTGATGGAAATTGAGCGCGTGCTCGAAGCGGCACGCATCGCTAAAGCCAACGGCGCAACGCGTTTCTGCATGGGCGCGGCTTATCGCAGTCCCAAGGCAAAACAACTAGTCGCAATCAAAGCGATGGTGAGCGGCGTGCACGATCTTGGACTCGAAACCTGCGCGACACTCGGCATGCTCACGCCCGCGCAAGCGGTGGAACTCAAAGAAGCGGGGCTCGACTACTACAATCACAATCTCGATACCTCCGAGCGTTACTACAAAGAAATCATCACCACGCGCACTTATCAGGATCGTCTCGACACACTTGCCGCCGTGCGCGAAGCCGGCATTAATGTGTGCTGCGGGGGAATTCTGGGAATGGGTGAAACGGCGCTCGATCGAGCGCAACTACTGCACACGTTGGCGACCTTACCGTCGCATCCGGAAAGCGTGCCGATCAATCAACTCATTCAAATTGCCGGCACGCCGCTAAACGGCGTTGCGAAGCTCGATTCATTCGACTTCATTCGCGCCATCGCCGTCGCACGCTTACTCATGCCGAAATCGTACGTGCGCATCGCTGCCGGTCGTTCCGACATGAATGACGAAATGCAGGCGTTGTGTTTCCTTGCCGGTGCGAATTCGATTTTCTACGGCGATAAACTGCTCACCACGGAAAACCCCGACGCACATCACGATCGCGAGTTGTTTACGCGACTCGGCATCGTGCCTGAGAGTATCGCATCTAAAGTAATCGCCCATTCCAACGCCAATCATCGTCCGCGCGCTGTTATGCCGCAGCAACCAGAGGCTGTCGCAAGCTAAGCATTCGACGCTGGATTTGACATCTCAGCCCACGCCGTTAAGATGTTCTCTTAAACTTCACTGCATGCGAGTGTTTGCTTGCGGCGTAGTGGCTTATCTCTGCACCGCATTCGCCGGACTTCCCAGTTCGACAGCGGGTT
>JAYTQU010000271.1:0-20220 GCA_043746555.1 Pseudomonadota bacterium
GTTCCGGGTGGCGAACTCGAAAGTCGCAATGAAAGTTTCGGCGGCTTAGGTGCGGCGATGATTGTCGCGGTGCTTGGCATCGTTGCGATCTTGGTGCTCGAATTCGGCAGTTTCAAAAGTACGTTAATTGTACTCACCGTCGTGCCGTTTGGAATCGCCGGCGGCATCGTAATGCTGGCGCTCACCGGCTACAGTATTTCCTTTACGGCGTCCATCGGGTTTATTGCGCTGATCGGCATGGAGATCAAGAACTCGATCTTGTTGGTCGACTTTACCAATCAATTGCGCGAACGCGGTTACGCGATGGACGAAGCTATAGAAAAGGCCGGCGAGATTCGCTTCCTGCCGATTCTTCTTACCAGCGCAACCGCGACCGGCGGACTCTTGCCGTTGGCGCTACAAGGCAACGAAATGTATTCCCCGCTTGCGTGGGTAATGATCGGAGGTTTAATCGCCTCGACCTTGGTTGCGCGCGTCGTCACACCGGTTGTCTACAAACTCATTCCGCCTTCGGTAGTGGTTTCCGCAATTCGCGATGATGTCGAGTTCGCAACGCCTGCCGAGACGATAGCAGAAGGCGGATAATGATTGCTAACGCCGCCTCTCTTCCACGCGCAGGAAACGTTTCCCTCTCTGCGTTGTTGGAAGGGAGCGCTTTTTTGCATGAGGGGATGGGACGGACTATGACGCAAACGAAACGATCTTCCAGCGGCTACGATTTGACTCCGCTTAATTCAAACCAGCGCAATGTGCTGGCACTGGCACTCACGGCCGAAGAACGTCGCGTCATATTGAATCAAGGTACCGAACCTCCTTTCTGCGGCACCTTGCTCAACAACAAAGAATCCGGAATTTATGCGTGCCGCCTTTGCGGTCTACCGCTCTTTCGCGCCGACAACAAGTTCGAATCCGGCACCGGTTGGCCAAGTTTTTATCAAGGCATCGACGACGCGCATATCGCCGAGATCAGCGATACCAGCCACGGCATGCTGCGAATCGAAATTCGCTGCGCACGTTGCGACGGGCATCTCGGTCATGTGTTTGCCGATGGTCCGCCGCCAACGCACAAACGTTACTGCCTCAACTCGATCTCGATGCGGTTTTATCCCAAGGGAGTGGAGCCCCAGCAACAGGTGGGTGGTGGCGAATAAGCTACATGAGCGAGCCTTCCTTCTAAAGAGTTCGCTGACTAGTGCGAGTCAATCATTGCAGCCGGAGCAGCTCCATCGCCAGCCAAATGCACGCCAAGAGACTACTTTCAAAGGATATTCAGCTACTTGAATGATTTCGCTATCTGTGGTTGAGGCACGGAAATATTGCTTTTGCGTTAATTTCCATGTTGCGTGTTCCCAACGACAATCTTAGTATCACGGGGATAATGAGGGTATTGTGCTGTCTTGTACGGATCTGGGTCTGTACTTCTTCAACGAAAGGGGGTTCCTGTGAACGCGAGTAAATTGCGATTAAAGAATTGTATTGTCGGAACGCTGTTGGCTGCCGCGAGCACCGCAGCAATGGCTTAAGAAAAAACGACTGTTTTGGAAGAAATCGTTGTCACCGCGCAAAAGCGTAGCGAGAGTCTGCAAGAGGTGCCCATTGCGGTTACTGCGTTGACCGGTCAGACACGCGATCTTGTCGGTATCCAAACGATTCAGGACATGACCAACTTTACGCCCGGCATTACGTATACCGCTTCTCTCGATCGAATGTTCGTGCGCGGCATCGGTAGAAGTACCAACAATCTTTCGATCGATCCTGCGGTCGCAACCTATCGCGATGGATTCTATAGCTCGTTCAACACCACCGCGAATAGCAGTACCATGTTTGTCCAGCAAGTTGAACTCTTGCGCGGCCCGCAAGGAACGTTGTACGGGCGTAACGCAATCGGCGGCGCACTTAACTTGACGAGCGTGCGGCCGACTAAGGAATTCGAAGGTCAATTTCGCACCGATATTGGCAGCTATTTGGAAAAGACCGCTGAAGCCACCGTGTCTGGCCCGATCACCGATTGGTTGCGCTATCGCATGACGGCCGGGAGCTATCGACAAGACAAGGGCTTCTTTCAAAGCACGCAAGGCCACGCCAACGACGGCTACGGCTTAAAGGACAACCTTGAGTTCGAGGGACAACTCGCCGCGAACATTGGCGACTCGGTCGACCTCTGGTTCAAGTTCAACCATGCGGAAGTGAGTGAAGGTTACGGCACTGCGGTGAATCGCTCGGACTATGTCACCAACAACACGACGGTTTCATGTCCGAATACAACAGTTCCTGCAATTGCTTCGATTGTTTGCACCGGCTCGCTCGGTCCTAATGCATTATTCAATACGGGTACCGGGCTTAATCCGGCGAATCCACAGTATACGACCGCACGGCCGAGCGTGATCGATCCCTACACGATCAACAACGACACGCCGAATCACGATACGACGACTGGTCATCACGTGTATGAGCTGGAAGCGATTGCGCATCTTGGGTTCGCGGATCTGAAATACGTCGGCGGATACCAGGAGTACGTCTACAATCTGCTCACGGACTTCGACGGCTCTACTCGAGGTTCATATGTCTACACCCCTGTGCTGCCGCCGCCGGCACCTGGTAATCCACCGACTGCAGCGAATGGCTTTCCTGTTACTGTCTTTACGCAAATCAATAGCCACTATAAGGAAGATAAGCACTACTACAGCAACGAGATCAACTTGATTTCCACCGCTGATAGCGCGCTAAAGTATGTCTTCGGTCTGTACCAATATCACGAACGATTTTATCAACCGGTTTTAATCGGCACCGACGGTTTGCAGCCACAGTTGGTCCATCCGTTGGCGTTGCCGACGTTTACGCCGGCCGCGGCCAATCTCACGGATGATCCGTACTACGTCGCTCAAAGAACGATGGCTCAGTCCGAGGCTGCGTATGGAGAACTCGATTGGGATATTACCCAAGCGCTTCGTTGGACGGTGGGTTTGCGTTACTCGCAGGATCGAAGGGTATCGAATGAGTACGTTCGCGAAGTTTTTTGGGATCCAACTTTAAATGGCGCTCTCTCTCCGGCCCTCGATATCACCAACTCCGTGACGGGCGGTCGCGGCACACTGCTTCCCGATGGTACCTACACGCGTCGTCTCGGCATTCGATCGCATGCCACGACTGGAACGTTCGGTTTTCAATGGAAGCCGGCCCAGGATACGATGGGATACTTCAAATACTCTCGCGGATATAAAGAATCCGGCATCAACTCAGGCGCCGCCATCACGACGAATGCCTACACGGATCCTGAGTACGTCAATGCGTATGAGCTTGGCTGGAAACAAACGATTGCCAGTCAATTTATCGTTGACGCGGCGCTCTTCTACAACGACTACCAAGGCGCCCAGTATCCGCTGACGCTCATACCAGGTGGTTCTGGTCCCCAACAGCCGCTCGCGCAAACCGCCTTCTTCAATATCAACGAAAAGATCTACGGCGCCGAGTTTGAAACGCATTGGACGCCGATCGATGATTTGACGCTTTGGATCAACTACTCTTATCTCCATGCCGTGTTTGCCGACAGCCGATCTTTCTACGATGCAATCACGAAAGCATACGTGCCGCTTGACGGCGATACCGTGCCGGCATCGCCGAAGAACAAAGCATCGTTCAACGCGGTGTACACGTTCCATTTCTCACCGGGTTCGCTCTCGTTATCGGGCAGTTACTCGTGGCGCGACCAGGTGGCGTCCAGCGCGTTCAACGATCCAGGCTTCCTTGCGCCGGCTTATGGCATCGCCGATGCTCGCGTGACATGGATCGACACCGCGAATAAATACAGCATCATTGGGTATATCCGCAATGCAACAAACAAGTTGGCATTCGATTACGTGTCGATTGCCAACACGGCAAGCGGTTTGACTACAACTCAAAGCATTCTGCCACCCCGTCAGGTTGGCATGCAGTTCCAGTATCGTTTCGGAGGTGCAGCCGCGGGTAAATAGAACTGCCTCCGCGTTATTTTCATTCAACTTTGGCGCCGATTCGAATCTCGATCGGCGCCATTTTTTTATCTGATGTGGCGATGCCGTTGACCTGCTGTGATTCGCGCATCAGTATGTGTCGAGTTTTTGGCTCTCATTGAAGTTGACTATTGGGGCAAGCCTCATGGATTCTAAATCGCAACTCGCAAGCGAAGAGGCGTCGCCGCCGTATGGCGCAATGCGCTCAGTGATGTGCGATCACATTTACGTTCCCAGCCCAAACGTACAGATATATACGAGTCCGTGCATCACAGCTCATGTAAGTACTCCGTTCGATGTGTTAGTCGGCGTCACAGCTTGTCGACAGGCATTTTCGATGACGATCGGCGACTCTGTTGTACACGGCAATGCCATGGCGGCCGGTCCGCGCGAACGTCGCGTAGACGCGAAAAGCGTACGACTCGTGATTGTTCAGTTCGATCCCTTTCATCCGGCCTATCGGCTCTTTCGTCGCCAGCGATCGGTTCTGCAGCTCGATCGCGAGCAGCTCGCTGCTTTTGATTGTCATCTAAACTCCGCTTATGAAGGCACGCTCTCGCTGCAAGGTTCGCAGGAACTAAGCAACGAAGTGGTTGCGTTGTTGACGCGGCAATTGTCATCCGTGCCTCCTTTAGATGCGCGCGTGAAAAAAGTAATGGTGTTGCTATACGAAGATCCACGTCTGTCTGTTGAGGAGCTGGCAGCGCGCAACGACCTGTCTTACGACCGCATGTCGCATCTATTTGTCGACGACTTGGGCATGTCTATTCGCAGCTTTCAGGTCTGGGTGAAGCTACATCGCGCGCTGGTCGGTATTCGTCACGGACAGTCGCTGATCGAACTCGCCCAGATTGCCGGCTTTAGCGATGCGGCACACTTGAGTCGTGTTTACAAGCAAGTATACGGCGCGCCACCGTCATACTTCTATTTTAGCGGTAGTGTAAAGTTGATTGCATCGTTCGCGGGCGCAGTGCCGGGTGCGCCGGTGACTGCACCTTGCGTTGAGCTTTCTAACGTCACGTTGTCCACGTAATTTATCGATGGCTTGTAACTCTAGCGTCTGTCACCGTCGCTTCGTCATGTGATTTCTCAAACTCGTCTGCGATCTTTGGAAAAACAATGTACGCACGATCTCTCGAAAATGCGCGTTCGTTGAAAGCAAAGAATCGCGGGTGAATTATGACGCACGAACCAAAATGCGCTGACGACGCGGAAGAGATACTCAATCGCGCTGCGGTTTTGTATCAAGCCAATCGCCTAACAGAAGCGGCCGGACTGTATTCTCGAATTAACGTTGCAGCGCCCGAACACGTCGCCGCAAGATATCAATTGGCAATGATCGATTTGAAGCTCGGTCATTTCGAAAAAGCCGTTGACGGATTTCGGTACGTAGTTGCGCAAGATCCAGATTCATTCGTTGCCTATTACAACTTGGGGTTCACCTACCAACAACTCGGACGCTGGCAGCTCGCTTACGAAGCCTACGAACGAGCGAGCGCGTTACAGCCGAGTGATATTCCTACGCTATTTGGTCTGGCTGCGGCCTTCGCGTTTCTCGGCAGGCTCAATGACGCCGTGGCATGTTATCGCACTCTCATTTCGATACCTAGCGTTCGTCTACGAGCCTTAGTTCGTCTTGCGATCCTCGACCCTGCAGCAATAACAACGGACGAACTGGCGACAATGAAACATGCGACGCGCGTTGCGTTAAATATTGAGCAAGACATTGAGCTCCATTTCGCGCTCGGCGAGGCGCTTGAGCGTCGCCAACAATTCGACGCGGCCTTCGATGCCTTTGCATCCGGCAACCGGCGCAAGCGGGACTCTCTCGTCGGCACATCGAATCCGAATTCCGTCGCACGCCAACATCAGGACCTCATTAACGGGATTCGACGCCAATTCGATGCAGGATTCATTGCAAGACACGCACACGCAGGAAACAATTCAACAGCACCAATTTTCATTGTGGGAATGCCGCGTTCCGGATCAACGCTGATAGAGCAAATATTGTCCAGCCATCCGGATATTCAAGGCTTTGGCGAGTATCCAACGTTGCCTAAAGTGATTGGGCGAGCTTACCCATACGACCCGAAGGCTCCGCGTCTCATCGATCATTTCGCGTCGTTGGGCGATCAATATCTTGACGAAATGAAGTCGCTAGGCTGGCGGCATACGCCGCGATTCGTCGACAAAATGCTCGACAACTATTTGCATGTTGGCATGATTCACCTGATGTTTCCCAATGCGATTATCTTGCACAGCGTACGAAATGCGATCGACACTTGTTTCGCGTGCTTTCGGCAGTTGTTTACGGGCGCCGGCAATGAGTCGACGTACGACTTACGAGATATCGCCGGCGAATACTTGCGTTATCGCGAAATGATGGCTCATTGGCAAACAGTTCTACCGGAGCGCGTAATCGCTATTGAATATGAGGCGTTAGTCAACGATCCGGAATCGCAGATTCAGCGCTTGGTCACCGATGTGTGCGGTCTTGAGTGGAACGATGCGTGTCTAGACTTTCACAACTCGTCGCAGCCCGTCCGTACTGCCAGCAGCAGTCAAGTGCGAAAACCAATATTTTCAAGTTCGGCACAACGCTGGCGTCGCTACGAAAATCATCTGGCGCCGCTGATCCATGCCCTTGGGCCATTCGTAGACGACGTTCGAGCCGAACCGAATTCCTAATACGATTTGGCTGACGATGCACCGAGATCAAGCCGTCGGTAATCGGCCTATCCGCGGTCTTCGCGTTAGTGTAAGGAGAACCGCGATACAAAGCTCCAAATTTCTTCGCTGGCATTTAATTCGTGACTCACTTTGCCTACTATTCGCGCGCCCAAATAGGGACTGCCGCTTGGCCAGGTGTGACCGCCGCCGAGAATTTCATAGAGACGCACTTCCGCGCCGTCGGTACATTCGCGCGCGACGTGACGAATTACCGACGTGCCGTCGTTGGCGATTCGATCATGTGCCGCATGGGTAATGGGCAGTGCGCAGTCGCCGAGCTTGATCCAGCGCTCGAAGGATTCTTGCGCGGAGAGAACTTGGCCGTGACGGCTCCACAAAACTTTTATTTCGCCGCCAACCCACGGCATCAACGGATCGTCGGTGCCTTCGATGATGGCAATCGGCGCCATGCGCGACGGACGGCATTCTGCGGCGAGCTCCACGGAAAGATTTGCGGCAACCGGTGCAACTGCCGCGACGAAGTCCGCGGCATCGCACGCCAGTCGATACGACATGAGTCCGCCATTGGAGATGCCCGTTGCATAGATGCGATTGCTATTCACCGCTTCGTGCTCTGCGATGTGAGCGACCAACGCGCGCAAGAAGCCGACATCGTCGATGCCTTCACGCACCGCTTTTGTCTTGAGATCGCTCCGTCCGTCGTTCCAACTTCTGCCGACTCCGTCCGGATACACAACGATGACACCGTGCTTATCGGCGATACGATTGAATTGCCCGAGGGTAAGACCTTCCATTGAACTGCCGGAGCCGCCGCCGCCGTGCAATACCAACAGCACCGGCGCAGTCGATTTGTGCGAAGCCTTCGATTTGTAAATCCGATAGGTGCGGGTTTCGCCTTCGAACTGCATATTCATGCAGCGGGATTCTATTTTGACGGTGCTGCGACCGCGCATCGACATGCATTGGATAGCTTTAGAATTGGCAGACTGTGCGGCACACGCCGCCAAAGCGGCTATCGCCGAACAAGCAGCGCGCGCGCATCGATTCATAATCGTTGCTCCAACCACTGAGTAGACAGCGGCCATAAGGTTTGCTCCGAATGGCGTCGGAAGAATCCAAAGTGCCCGATGCGAACGACGCCGAGGTCGGACGGCGCAATTCGTTGGTGTTCGATCGACGCATTGGCGTAAAAGCGATGTAGCGATTCGGTACTGACGGCCGACATCAGTTCGTCGTCGGTAAACGAGAGCAACAGCATCGGCGTCTTCAAGGTGGCAAAGTCGGCTCGCACACTATCGCCTTCGACGCCAATCATGTATTCCGGATGCAAACACCAGCGACGCCATTGCCCAATAACGCCGCGCGGTAAATTTCCGATGACGCGCAGCGTCTTGCCCGGAAAGTAACCGAACAGCGCCGTTAGCGGAGGTACGAGTAGATGAAACATTAGTAGTGAAGTGCGCGGAGTATTTTGCGCGGTGTCGCGCCAGTAGCCGCTGCCGGACGCGACCATAACGACGCCGTCGATAAGATCTCGATTCGGAATCATACCGATCAGTTGTCCGCCAAGACTGTGACCGACGACGAATAACGGTCGATCCGGCAGCCGCACTTTCAGGGTTTCGATCATCGTTGCGCAATCGTCTTCAGCCTAATTGGAGACATCGACATCGACCTCTCGCAACGAGCGCGGCACCGACAGCCCCATGCCGCGATAATCGAACGTCGCCGCGAGAAAATCCTGCCCCGCCAGCCATTGTGCACATTCGGCGTAGAAGTTTTGCGTCACGCCCATTGCAGCCGGCAACAATATCGAAGCGCGCGGTGTACGCGACACAAAGAAGCTCGCCGTAAGCGACGACTTGTCGGGCAGCGAAATCGATTCGACGAAGGTTTGTATCGGCCGGTACATACAGCACTAAAGAGCGCGGATCGTCGCTATAATCTCGCCGTTCCCACGAGTGAAGTCCAATGCAAAAACGCAATGCGCTCATTTTAGGCGGCGGCGTACTCGCCGCGGCGGCTCTCGTCTTTTATTTTACCCGCTCCGAACCCGTGCTCGTCGATGTGGCTGTCGCCGATCGCGGAGCGGTCGCCGAAACCGTGACCAACACGCGCGCTGGAACGATCAAAGCGTGCGATCGAGCGCGGCTCGCGCCGCCCACCGGTGGGAAAATCGATTATCTACCGGTGAAGAAAGGCGATCATGTCAAGAAGGGGCAATTGTTGCTCGAACTTTGGAACAAGGATTTTCGCGCCGCGCTTGAACTTGCACAACGCGACGCGGTGGCTTCGCAGGCGCGCGCCGAACAAGCCTGTATCGCCGCGAAGG
This sequence comes from Pseudomonadota bacterium, assembly GCA_043746555.1. GTDB lineage: Bacteria > Pseudomonadota > Gammaproteobacteria > Steroidobacterales > Steroidobacteraceae > CAZQYC01. Next base: position 9,013 of record JAYTQU010000271.1, read on the forward strand.
TTGCGCGTAACGATTTCGACCGCGTTAATCAACTAGTGGCGAAAGGGTTGGTTTCGATCGACTCGGTTGAAAAAACCAAGGGCGATGCCGAGGCAAAAGAAGCGATGTGTCGCGCCGTCAACGAGGATACGAAAGTCTCGCAAGCGCGTATTGACCAAGCGCAAGCAAATTTAGAGCGAACGCGTTTGCGCGCGCCATTCGATGGCGTGGTGGCCGAGATCAATGGGGAGATCGGCGAGTTCGTCACGCCGTCGCCGATAGGTATTCCCACGCCGCCAGCGGTCGATATTGTCGATACCAGTTGCATCTACGTCACCGCACCGATCGACGAAGTAGATGCGCCGCGAATTCGCAAAGGGATGAGCGCGCGAGTGACGCTCGATGCGTTCAAGGATAAGTTTTTTCCCGCGCACGTGCGTCGGGTTGCTCCGTATGTGCTCGAAGCCGAGAAACAAGCGCGCACGGTTGAAATCGAAGCCGAGCTTGAAAGCAAAGAAGGTCTCGATCTGTTGCCCGGTTACAGCGCCGATGTCGAAGTAATCATCGACCGACATCCCGACTCGTTGCGTATTCCAACGCGCTCACTCGTGCAGGGAGATAGCGTTTATGTGTTCGACGCCGATGCCGGCAAAGTGCGGCTGCGAAAAATCAAGAAAGGCCTTGCCAATTGGGAGTTCACTGAAGTGCTGGCCGGCGTAAAGGCCGGTGAACAAATCGTCACATCGATCGATCGCGAAGGATTGGCCGACGGCGCGAAGGCAAAAGCGACCGTCGTTACTAAATAGAGGATTGAAAGCAACCTCGCATGATCGACCTCGCGCAAATCCATCGCGATTTTCAGGTTGGCGATCAAACCGTCCACGCGCTCGACGACGTGAATCTGCACATCGAGAGCGGCGAGTATCTCGCCATCATGGGTCCGTCGGGTTCCGGCAAGTCCACGTTGTTGAATGTGCTTGGCCTGCTCGATCGTCCAACGAGCGGCGCTTATGTGTTGGCTGGGCGCGAAACCACCGGGCTTACCGATGATGAACTCGCGTATACGCGGGCTCGCAAGATCGGATTCATTTTTCAATCGTTCCACTTGGTGCCGCGCCTTACCGCATTCGAAAATGTCGAATTGCCGCTGGTTCTGGCGGGCGTCGCGCCCAGCGAACGCAAACCGCGTGTGCAAACATTGCTCGATAGTTTGAGTTTGACCGATCGCGCGCATCACACGCCGAATCAACTCTCCGGCGGTCAACGTCAGCGCGTGGCCATCGCGCGATCAATGGTGATGCAGCCGACCGTGCTGCTTGCCGACGAACCCACGGGAAACCTCGATCATATTTCCGGCAACGAAGTGTTGGCGGCAATCGAAGCCTTGAATACCAACGGCATCACGCTCATTGTGGTGACGCACGACGCGGAGGTATCGCGCCGCGCGCGTCGCAATGTGCGGATGCGCGACGGACGAGTAGTGGAGGACGTGAAACGATAGTCGCGTCTCGCGTCTCCAGTTTCTTACTCATCACTCTTCACTGAATAATGCTTCCCACCGACTTCTTTCGTCTTGCTTCCGACTCCGTGCTCCGCGCGCGGATGCGCAGCGCAATGTTGTTGCTGGCGATGGGCATCGGCGTTGCGGCGGTCGTGGTGCTGACGGCGTTAGGCGAAGGCGCGCGACGCTACGTCACTGCCGAGTTCAATGCGCTCGGCACGCGCATGGTGGTGGTGTTGCCGGGCCGGTCGGAAACCTCTGGGCTGCAACCCGGCATGATCATCGGACAAACGCCGCGCTCGCTCACGCTTGGCGATGCCGGAGCGTTATTGCGAATCAGTAATGTCGAGCGAATAGCACCGGTGATCGTCGGTGCCGCGCCGGCATCGGTAGGCGAGCGTTCGCGCGACGTGCCGATCTTCGGTTCCACAGGCGATCTATTGCCGATCCACGGATTCAAACTCAGTGCAGGCGAATTCTTGCCGGAAGCGGAACTGGATCGCGATCAAGCCATCTGCGTCATCGGCGCGCGCGTCGCGTCAGAATTGTTTCCCGGACGCAGTCCGATTGGCGAATCGATGCGACTCGGCGATCGCCGCTTTCGCGTCATCGGCGTACTGAGTAACGAGGGCCGCACCATCGGTGTCGATTCGCAAGACTTAGTGGTCATCCCCGTGAGTTCCGCGATGGCGTTGTTCAATCGCGATTCGCTGTTTCGAATCCTGATTCAAGTGACCACGCGCGACGCCATGCAGCGTGTCCGCGATCGCGTCGAAGCAATCATCAAGCTACGTCATCAAGGCGAACTAGATGTCACCGTCGTCACGCAAGATGCATTGCTTGCGACATTCGACCGCATTTTTCTGGCGTTGACCATGACGCTTGCGGGCATTGCGTCGATCAGTCTATTGGTGGCCGGTGTGCTGGTGATGAATGTGATGTTGGTTGCGGTGAGTCAGCGCACTGCGGAGGTCGGGTTGCTCAAAGCTATTGGTGCGACTCGGCGCCAGATTATTGCCATCTTCCTCACCGAAGCAGTGCTGTTGTCGTTGGCAGGCGCTGTGGCGGGCATTGTGGTCGGCAATGTCGTGAACTTCGTATTACGCAGCTTCTATCCCGCATTGCCGCTCGTAACGCCAATGTGGGCGTACGCATTGGCGATCTTGGTCGCATTGTTTAGCGGCGTCGGATTCGGCTTGTTGCCGGCGCAACGCGCCGCGAAACTCGATCCGGTAGTGGCGTTGGCCGGGAATCGTTGATGAATACGCCCGACTTGATTGCTTTCACAATTCGTACCGTGCGCGCGCATCGCATGCGCGCCGGACTCACCGCGCTCGGCATCGCAATCGGCGTGAGCGCCGTTGTGCTGCTGACTTCCATCGGCGCCGGCATTCATCAATTCGTGCTCACCGAGTTCTCGCAGTTCGGCACCAACATCATCGGCATCAATCCCGGCAAAACGAAGACCATGGGGATTTCCTTGGGCGCGCTCGCCAATGTTCGACCATTATCGATCGACGATGCGATTGCTTTGGAGCGCGCGCCGCATGTGATTGCAGTGAATCCTGCCATTCAAGGCAATGGCGAGATCGAACATGGCGAACGCAAGCGTCGCAGCACCGTGTACGCGGTCGGGCCTACTTTTGCCGACGCATTTCATTTTCCGGTGGCGGAGGGAACATTTCTGCCGCAGGACAATCCGAACACACCGCGATCGTTGGCGGTGCTTGGACAAACCGTATATCGAGAGTTGTTCGGCGCAGCGAATGCACTCGGCGATACCGTGCGCATCAGCGGGCAACGCTTTCGAATTGTCGGCGTGATGAAGTCCAAAGGTTCGATGCTCGGTGTCGACCTTGACGATTCGATATTCATTCCGGCGGCGAAAGGATTGGAGTTATTCAATCGCGAGGGGTTGATGGAAATCGACGTTTCGTATCGCGAGGGCGCGCCGGCACAAGAAGTGGAGGACTCGATCAAGCGCATTCTCATCGCGCGACACGGCGAGGAGGATTTTACGATCGTGAGTCAGAAACAAATGCTCGATACGTTGGGCTCGGTATTGAATGTGCTTACCTTTGCGGTTGGCGCACTCGGTAGCATCTCGTTGCTGGTGGGCGGCGTTGGCATATTTACAATCATGACCATCGGCGTGCGCGAACGCACGCCCGAAGTGGGACTCCTTATCGCTCTCGGCGCGGTCAAGCGCCAAATTCTGCAAATGTTTCTGACGGAAGCAATGGTGTTGTCCGCCATCGGCGGCGTTGCCGGATTGGCTTTTGGATTTGGTATCGTCGCAACCATCGACATCGCAGTGCCGACGTTACCCGTTAGTTACTCGCCGTTATTTATTGTTCTCGCGGAATTGGTGGCCGTGGCGATTGGATTGATTGCAGGGATAGCGCCCGCAATCAACGCTGCGCGCTTAGAACCTGTTGAAGCCTTGCGAACGGAGTGATGATGAGCGGATGATTTGCGTTTCCATCTACCCTTTCATTCGTCTTCACGATTGCCGTTACGACGGCATTTGCAGCCGACATTAAATCCGCGACAATGCAGACCGAGTTTTCCTTCGAAGCGCGCGTGACTGTCGCTAACCCGCTAATGATCGGGCAAAGCACGCAGGGATTACGCCGCGTTGTACCGATTACCGGCGGAACATTTTCCGGACCCGGCATCAAAGGTCGTGTTGTACCGGGCGGTGCCGACTGGCAGTTTGTTCGCCTGGACGGCGTGCTCGAAGTGTTGGCGAAATACACGCTCGAAACCGACGACGGCGTGTTGATTCCGGTCGAAAACTGCGGCATTCGTCACGCTTCGCCCGTTGTGATGGCGCGCCTCACCAAAGGTGAACCTGTTCCGATGAACGAGTATTACTTTCGCACCGTTGCGCAATTCGAAGCACCGGTGGGCAGCAAGTACGAATGGCTCAATCGCGCGATGTTTGTGGGTGTGGCAGCACGGGAACCCGCTGCGGCCGTGATTCGATTTTACAAAGTCAACTAGCGTTATTTGACGTCAATTGGCGAGGTAATTACCCAAAGCGGAACCGGAAACGAACCGGAGCCCCGACGACCGGTCGCAGTTTCGTCTTACACCTGATTGCGGGAAATACTCTGACGAGGGAAATTGTCGGCCAAGGACGCTAATCAGAATAGGGTCTCTCCACTTTCGCAAACTCATACTCGTTTGTTACACCTGCTCTTACAAAATTGGGCGGTCGTTGCTGGATAGCGCGACAACCCAGATGCCCCAGATGCACCGGAAGCCACATTTAATTTTTCAGCGAGGACTTGCAGCGGTTGCGATTGCAGCCGTTGTCTTGCTGAGCGCGTGCGAGAAGTCGCTCGTGCCGAGCGTGGTGCCGTTGCCGGAAGTGAGCGTCGAGACGACCGCGCATGGACCGTTGGCGCTGCAACTCAATTATTCCGGAAACACCGCCGGCTCGCGCGAAGTCGAAGTGCGTGCTCGCGTGAGCGGCATTCTGCTCAAGCGTCGCTATCAGGAAGGCGGGCCGGTAAAAAAGAATTCGTTGCTTTTCGAACTCGATCCCGAGCCTGCTCGTGCCGCTGTCGAACAAGCACGCGCCGAAGTCGAAGTGCAACGGGCGCTGGCATCGCAGTCGCGGCGCGATCGCGAACGAGTCGAGTCGGTGTTCAAACAAGGCTTAGTAAGTTCGGGCCAACGCGATCAAGCGGTCGCCACTGCGGAAATTGGCGCCGCGAATTTATTGGCGGCGCAAGCGCGACTGCGCAAAGCGGAACTCGATTTGAGTTACTGCGCGGTGCGCGCGCCGATTTCAGGCTTAGCCAGCAACGAAGCGCGTTCCGAAGGAAGCTTAGTGATTGCTGGACAAGAATCGAGTTTATTGACTCGCATCGTGCAAGTCGATCCGTTGTATGTCGAGTTCACCGTGCCGGATAACGAAGCAGGGTTGCTGCGCGCGGCGTTAGCGTCGCATCGGATACCGGTCCGCTTGACGACGGCCGACGGCAGCGAATATTCAGTGGAAGGGCAACTTACTTTCTTAGACAATGCAGTGGACATGCGCTCCGGTTCCGTGGCGGCACGCGCGATCTTGCCGAATCCCGACACCAAATTAATTCCCGGACAATTTGTGCGCGTACGCATCGACGGCGTGAGTGTCCCCGATGCGACCAGCGTGCCGCGAAAAGCCGTGTTGACCAACGGCAACGGCTATTTCGTATGGGTATTGAACGCGGACAAGGTGACCACGCAAAGAGCGGTGCAACTTGGCGCCACCGTCGGCGAGCGAGTCATCATCAAACACGGTCTCGAACCCGGCGAGCAAGTGGTGGTGGAAGGCATCATGAAAGTTGCCGACGGCAAGCCCGCAATCGTCAATGTCTCGACGCCCCCGTTGGCGACTACCACTACATCGGCGTTGGCGGCGACGGCAATCAATTAGTTCGACTTTGTCAGGTTGGGATCAAGCGATGCGGGGCAAGGCGCACCGCGCGCTTCAGCGCAACCTGACAAAGTAGAATTAGAAGTTCATGGGAATCGCCGTCGACAAGTCTGCTCGCGGTAGACGCGCAATACTTGTTATGAACAATTCATAACGCTGTCCCGCCATCAGTTTCATCAAACGCAATGCTCTCTCGTTATTTCATCGCACGACCCATCTTTGCCAGCGTCTTGGCCGCTTTCATCGTCATCGCAGGTTTGATGGCAATGCAAAACATGGCGCGCACACAATGGCCGGACATTCAACCGCGCGACATATTACTGAGCACGTTTTATCCCGGCGCCAATGCGGAAACGCTGGCGAGCACCGTGGCGGCGCCGATCGAACAACAAATCGCCAGCGTCCTCGGTTTGATGTACACGCAATCCACCAGCTCAGGTAACGGGCAACTTTTCATTAGAGCGACGTTCGGTCTCGATGCGGACATCGACGCCGCCTTGCTGGAAATTAATTCGCGCGTGCAGCGGGTGTTGTCGCGGCTACCTGAGGAAGTTCGACGTCAGGGTGTGGGCGTCACCAAATCGACATCCGCAAGTCTCATGATCGTCACGCTGACTTCACCGGATCGGCGCTTTGATTTGCAAGCCATGAGCAATTACGCGCGCTTGAATATCGACGACGAACTCAGTCGCCTACCCGGCGTGGCCGGCGTATCGATGAACACGATGCGTTATTTCTCGATGCGCATTTGGTTGCAGCCGGATAAGTTGGCGCGCTTGGGGTTGTCGCCGCTCGATGTGTTGGACGCTGTTCGCGAACAAAACTCGGAATATACGGCGGGAAGAATCGGCGAGCCGCCGCTCAACGAACCGGTCGATTTCACTTTCACCGTGAACGTGCCTGGACGACTCTCTACGCCGAAAGAATTTGAGGACATCGTGCTGCATACATCAACATCCGGTGCGATGGTGCGTTTGAAGGACGTTGCGCGCGTTGAGTTGGGCGGCAATCGCTACGATACGACCGCGACGCTGAACGGCGAAGTTGCATTGCCGCTGAACATCGCCGTGGAGAACGACGCCAACTCGACGGAAACCGCTCGGTTGGTGCGTGCGCGTTTGGCGGAGCTCAGCAAATCGTTTCCCGAAGGGCTTGCGTATGTAATTAACTACGACAGCTCCGTGCATGTACGTAACGCCATCAACGAAGTCACCCAAACGTTGTTTGAAGCATTGACGCTCGTATTTCTTGTCGTGTTTTTCTTTATGGGAAGTTGGCGCGCCACGCTGATCCCGATGCTCGCCGTACCGGTGTCGATCATCGGCGCGTTCGCGATCATGTACGCAATGCATTTCACCATAAATATCGTCACGTTGTTTGGCATGGTGTTCGCCATCGGCATTGTGGTGGACGATGCCATCGTAGTGATGGAAAACGTGCAACGCATCATGCAGACGCAAGGACTCGATGCGCGCGCCGCCACCGAACAAACCATGCGCGAGGTGACGCGGCCGGTGGTCGCCATCGTCTTGGTTTTGATCGCGGTATTCATGCCGATCGCGTTCTTGGGTGGGCTCACCGGCACCATCTATCGGCAATTTGCCGTAACGATCGCCGGATCGGTTGCGATTTCCGGGATCGTAGCGTTGACGCTAACGCCGGCGCTGTGCGCCACGCTTTTGCGCAAAGGCGACGTGAATCAACAGGGCTTTGCGAGTCGCTTTCAACTTGGGTTCATGCGCGCCACGAATGGCTACATGAAAGTCGCGGAATTTTTGTCGCGGCAACGTTTGTTAAGCGCGGCGATATTCGTCGCGATGCTCGGCGGCATCGCATACTTCGCTTACCGAACTCCCACTTCGCTAGTGCCGCAGGAAGATCGCGGCATTCTGTACGCCTCTCCGATACTGCCGGATGCCGCTTCGATTTCCCGCAGCCAAGCCGTACTCGATGCGCTCTCGGCCGATTTGAAAAAACAACCCGCCGTGCAAGACGTGATTGCGTTTGCGGGACTCGATGGCATTACCGGTTCAAACATACCGGGTGGCGGCAGCATGTGGATCATGTTGAAACCGTGGAGCGACCGTCGTTCGTCGGGTATGTCGCCGTCGGATGTGGTTGAGCATATCGAAGCCTTCGGGAAAAAGAATCTTCGCGACGCGCAAGTGATCGCTTACGAACCATCCCCGATCGCCAGTGGCAGCGCTAACGCGGGCGTCGACGGGTTTATACAAGCGCGCGGCAACTCCGATCCGCATGCGCTGGCAACGGCGGTACAGGCATTCGTTAGCGCGGCCAAGGAGCGACTGCAATTAACCGGAGTGGGGACGAGTTATCGCGCCAATGTGCCGCAAATTCGCATCGACGTCGATCGGGATAAAGCAAAGTCGATGGGCGTCTCGATGGGCGATCTGTTCACCACGTTGCACAGTAATTTCGGCGCGTACTACATCAACGACTTCATGTATGCCGGACGTTCGTGGGAAGTGCAGATGCAAGCCGATGCGCCATTTCGAGCACGCATCGACGATTTGCGCAACGTGTTCGTGAGATCGGCTAACGGCGCGTTAGTGCCGCTGACCGCGTTGATTCGCGTTGAAGAAACTACCGGTCCGGAAGTGGTCGAGCGCTTCAACGCTTTTCCGGCAGCGCGTATTTTTGGACGAGTTGCAAAGGGGTATAGCAGCGGCGATGCGCACGCAGCATTGGAAGAAATCGCACGCAACGTGTTGCCGCCGGGCTATGTGCTGTCGTGGTCCGGCACGTCGTATCAGCAGCGCGTCATCGGCAAGAGCGCCAACAGCGCATTTCTCATCAGCGTGTTGATGGTGTTTCTGATTCTTGCCGCGCAATACGAACGATGGAGTTTGCCGCTCGTCGTCATTCTCGCCGTGCCTTTTGCCGTGTTCGGGGCATTCGTCGCAATTGCGTTGCGCGGACTCAGCAACGATATCTTTTTTCAAATCGGCCTCGTCACCCTCGTGGGATTGTCCGCCAAGAACGGCGTATTGATGGTGGAGTACGCCGTGCATCTACACCAACAAGGCAAGAGCGCGCGCGATGCCGCGCTGGAAGCGGCGCGCTTGCGTTTTCGACCCATCGTCATGACGTCGGCGGCGTTTATCTTCGGCGTGCTGCCTTTGTTATTCGCAACCGGCGCCGGCGCGAACGCACGCCTATCAATCGGAACCGGCGTAATCGGCGGAATGCTCGCCGCTACCTTCATCGCAACGCTGTTCGTTCCGCTCTTTTATATGTGGATTGCGGGGTTTGGGAAATCAGGCGGGGGCCGGCCAGGCAGCCCTGATTAAGACGGCTCCGGCGGTCAATCTTTTTCTAGTCACGCCCGACCCTCGCCGCTACAATGCCGCCCGTTGATAAGTGTGGGCCTGTAGCACAATGGTTAGTGGCTGGCGAATGCTCCGTGCGTCGCCAGCATTCCCGACATCCATGTCGGTCACAGGAAACTCATCAACATTTGGTTGAAATTTAATTTTTTTGGTTAAGTGGGCCTGTAGCACAATGGTTAGTGCAGGAGACTCATCTAAAAAAGGTGCCTTTGCGGTGTAAATCGCAAAGTGGACGGGATGAATTCAGGGAAACCTTCGGATCGCCAATCTAACAATTAGTTGGGCGTTCCATGGCAATCCTGAGCCAAGCCATCGGTAAACCGGTGGAAGGTGCAGAGACTACCTGAGAGCTGCAAGCGATTGCGAAAGCTCTTAATAACAGGCGTAGAGCTTCCCGCACCCGAGCGAGCAATTGAAAAATTATTCGTGGGTGAAGAGATAGTCCGCTCCCTTTGGAAACATCGGGGCAAAGTGAATCTCTTGGTTGCAGGTTCGAGTCCTGCCGGGCCCACCAATCTCTTGTTCTGGATTTCTAGAAAAATCCAGAACAAGAGATTAGAAACGATGCGTAGCAGCCGACTGAAGTGTCAATGTTGGTTTGACTTAGTGGGAAGGTTGCTTGCGCATCAAGCTACATCTCTCTCGCTGAATTTCGTGGAAACTCAACGCAAGAGATTGGAGCAAATTTGAACATCGTGTTCCTACACGATGACCCCATTTTATATGGGGTGAGGCACACGACGTGCCGAGTAATCCTGCCGAGTTCACCATTCTTCGAAGTCGAGGACGAAATCGAGGCCAAGCGCGATGCCCTCATCGATGCATTACAAAAGCGGCTTAACCAGGAAAGCCACGCGGTTCGGCTGTTCAGAGTGCGGTGGCGGCTGGTTTGAAGGTTCAAGGGCCGCTCATGCAGCACGCAGGGCAAGTTGCATATAAGAAACAAAAAGCTTTACACGTCCGAGCCAACATGTGTACAAAACGCCGATTTCCTATACATGTCGCCGCATACATATCGGGCTCGCCGACCCCTACAATGCCTCTGAGCTAGGTTGCGCGGAGCAAGGACTAAAATAAAATGAGGGCTTGGGGCGCGCTGTACATAATGGATTTGGTGGCTAAAATGTCTTGCACGGAATCACACAATGTCGATACGGAGGTTGACTCATGTATCCCAGAACTAGGATAATCTCGCATGCGTAAGGTGCCGTTGCCGGGAGAAAGGCCGCTGCTCTGGGTTGAGTCTTCCAAGAAGGATCTGTTGCAGTTTCCCGATGAAGTGATCGATGCAATCGGCACTGCGTTAAGTGTCGCGCAATTTGGCGGTTTGCATCCCGCTGCCAAATTGCGGAAGGGCGAAGGTTCCGGCGTGATCGAGATCGTCGAGGACTTCAACCGCGCCACCTTTCGCGCCGTGTATACGGTTCGATTCGAGAAGGCAGTTTATGTTCTGCATTGCTTTCAGAAGAAGTCACCGACTGGAATCAAGACGGCCAAGCAGGATGTCGATTTAATCAGTCAGCGGTTGAAAGACGCTCGCGCAGACTACGAGGTGCGCTATGGCTCAAGCAAAACGTAAGCGAAGTAAGGTTGAAGTGAGTTCGGGCAATGTGTTTGCCGACTTGAATTTGCCGGATGCCGAAGAGCGGCAAACCAAAGTGCAGCTTGCAGTAGCGATCAATCGCGAACTCGCGGCGCGAGAGTGGTCGCAGTCCGAAGCGGCCGAAGTGCTGGGGATTAATCAACCCAAGGTACACCAATCGAGTGACCGCGGCGTCGCCAAATCGGATCTCCCGGTTGATATCGTCAATGGTCGCCTGCGTTTGTGCGATCAGTGCCTTCTGCGCCGCAATTTGCTGGTTTAGGCTGTTGATCATGGCGCTGATGGCGAAGATCTGGTTCACCGCGTCGTTGATCCTTGCCTGGATGCTCTGCAGCTGATTCTGGTT
>JAYTQU010000272.1:0-7067 GCA_043746555.1 Pseudomonadota bacterium
TCAGACGGAACAGGCGCACGACTCCGATTCGAGATAAGAAGCCATACATTCTGAACGCCGTACGTGTTCGTTTAGCGTTTCCTTCCGGCGACGAATACACCGATTCGTGGCCCGAATCCACAAACACCAATCCCGCAATCGCGTCGCGATGATCGCGGGCAAATAGCCGGATGAGTAATCCGCCGTGTGAGTACCCCACTAACAGGTATGGCGGCGGCACCTGTGCGTGAACTAAGACTGCATGCAGGTCAGCGGCGCGTTCTTCAAGTGTTCGAGGCAATGACGCAGGATCGCTCCAACCTAAACCCGCGCGATCATAGGTGCAAACAGTGGTCAATTCCGCCAGCTTGTCTTGGATCGCCCACCATATATGCGATGCGGCACCGGAGCCATTCTCGACGATCACGGTCGGACTGCCAGCTCCTTTTCGTAGTAGGTGCAGTCTTCGTCCGCCCACATCGATCATTTCGCCAGTGGGAGGACAACGTATCGCGTCGCGAGCTGCGCCAATCCGTTCGTAAATGTGACCAGTGAGTAAAGCGATCACTATGCAGGTTGAGATAGCGATCCACAGCCAATGAATGGTCATTCTTTGCTGCTCCGCGGCGGTTCAACTGCTTCAATACAAAAGTCACTTAATATTGTGCGTTAAAGCAAATCTCGCAATCGGTACCACAGCATTCCAAGCACCAATGCCGGCATGCGCAATAGCCGCCCGCCCGGAAAATTGCGATGCTTGATCTTGCCGAATAGATCGAAGCGTTCTGCTTGTCCGGCAATGCCTTCTGCTGCGAGTTTTCCCGCCATCCCCGCGACGGTCACGCCGTGCCCGGAAAATCCCTGTAAGTAATAGACATTGTTACCGATGCGTCCGAAATCCGGCGCGCGATTCATGGTGATGTCGAGCATGCCGCCCCAGGCGTAATCGATTTTCACAGCGGATAGCTGCGGAAATACGCGAAGCATGCGTGCACGCGTTGCATGCGCGGTGTCGAACACATCGCGACCGGAGTAGCTGACGCGTCCGCCGAATAGCAAGCGATGATCGGCGGAGCGGCGAAAATAATCGAGGACGAAGTTGGTATCGGTGACTGCGCTATTGTCGCGAATGAGTTCGCGCGCGCGAGTTTCGCCGAGCGGTTCGGTGGCAACGATATACGTTCCCACCGGCATGATGCGCGAACGAATGCGCGGTTCCAGTTCGCCGAGATAGGTGTTGCCGCACAACACGACGTGTGCAGCGTGAACTTCGCCCGATTCAGTGCGCACAATCGCAGTTGACCCTTTGGAAAGTGAAATCGCTTTCGAGTGTTCAAACAGTTGAGCGCCGGCTCGCGCAGCAGCATTGGCCAACCCCAGTGTGTACTTAAGCGGATTCAAATGGCCGCCATTACTGTCATGTAGGCCGGCGCAATATCGTTGCGTTGCAAGCAGTGATTGCAGCGCATCCAGATGAATGACCCGCGTGCTTTGATAGCCGTAATGCGATTGCAGTTGTTCATGCCAAGCGATGAGCGCGTTCCGATTCCGCGGCTTAATTGCGACTTGCAGTTGTCCGCGCTGCCAGTCGCAATCGATTGAGTGGCGTGCAATCAAGTCGCGAAGCAGCTGCACGGCGTCAACGCTAACGTCCCACATCCGCTTCGCGTCGGCGACGCCCACTAGCGAGTCCAATGTCGATTGCTCGCAGCCAAAACCGGGAATGATTTGCCCTCCATTGCGACCGGAGGCTCCGAAGCCGATGTGTTCGGATTCGAGAAGCACCACGCGGTACCCGCGTTCCGCCAGATGCAGTGCCGTCGAGCAACCTGCAATGCCACCACCCACCACGCACACATCGGTCGTTACCGCTCCCGCTAACGACCGATAGGCCTCGCGCGAGGGCACCGATGCTTCGTAATAACCCAGAGGATGGCTCGGCGCGAAGCGGTCAATTGGCATATGGTGGCTGGAGGGTGGAAGCATAATCAGTTATATTTTCTGAACGAATATCAAAGATACCCTTGGCGGGTCCGGTTGCAGACTTAATCGGCCTCAAACGATACGCAGTCGGCGGGTCCGGTTGCGAGTCCTGCAATTTTAGCCATTTCGGGCTTTATCTACGGACACAACCAGAACTCTGTGGTCAAATATCGCACCCCTGGAGTCATATGGAAGCCCGGTCGCCGCACTTTCTCCGGTAACCGATGGTTAAAGATTGTCATGTCAGTTCTCAAGCCTCTAATTGGAATTCCCGCCGACCGGCGGATGCTGGGTCAGCATCCGTTTCATTGCGTAGGCGAAAAGTACATTACGGCCGTTGCCGATGGCGCAGGCGCTATCCCCGTGCTGATCCCGTCGCTCGGCGAGGGCCTCGACCTCGACCACATTCTAAGTCGCGTCGACGGTGTGCTGCTAACCGGCAGTCCGTCGAATGTCGAACCGCACCATTATCAAGGGCCGGCGAGTGCGCCCGGTACCAAACACGATCCGCATCGCGATGCGACTACGCTGCCGATGATTCCGCGCGCAGTGAAAGCGGGGTTGCCCATTCTCGCTATCTGTCGCGGCTTCCAAGAAATGAATGTCGCCTTTGGCGGCACGTTGCATCAGAAGCTACACGAAGTGCCGGGGTTGAACGATCATCGCGACGACGAGTCGCAACCGCTCGAAGTACAGTACGGACCCGCGCACGAAGTCACGTTAGTTCAAGGTGGACTGCTGCGCGAATGGGCGCGGGTCGATCGCATCACCGTCAACTCGTTGCACTCGCAAGGCGTGAATGTCTTGGGCAAAGGCTTGGCAGTCGAAGCCAACGCGCCCGATGGTGTGATCGAAGCTTTTCGCGTTGCCGCTGCGCCGTCGTTTGCCGTGGGCGTGCAGTGGCATCCTGAATGGAATTTTTCCAGTAACGATTTTTCGCGTGCGTTGTTCGCTGCATTCGGTGCGGCGTGCCAAAAAATTAACCAGCAACGTGCGCACAGGAAGTGATGTATGAGTAGCATTCAACAGTTTTTAAAAGAGCGTGGCATTTCCGAAGTCGAGGCCATCATTCCCGACATGGCAGGCGTTGCGCGCGGCAAGCTGATGCCCGCGGAAAAGTTCGTCGAAGAAGAAGGGATGCGACTGCCGGAGAGCATTTTTCTACAAACCGTCACCGGCGAATATCCCGACGACGATCGCGCGATTAGTCCGGCGGAAATCGACATCGTACTCAAAGGCGATCCCAACGCCGCGCGCGTCGTGCCTTGGGCGGCGGAACCCACCGCGCAAGTTATTCACGATAGTTTTTATTCCGACGGTCGGCCCGTAACGATGGCGCCGCGCTTCGTACTGCAACATGTGCTCGATTTGTACGCGCAACGCGGCTGGAATCCGGTCGTTGCGCCGGAGCTGGAATTCTTTTTGGTCGAACCGAACATCGACGCCGACTATCCGTTGAAGCCGCCCGTGGGACGCTCGGGTCGACCCGAGATCGGACGACAAGCGTATTCGATTGCCGCCGTGAATGAATTCGATCCGTTGTTCGACGATCTCTATGCTTTCTGCGAAGCGCAAGACATTGAGATCGATACATTGATTCACGAAGACGGTGCCGCGCAAATGGAAATCAACTTGCTACACGGCAATGCGTTGTCGCTGGCCGATCAAGTATTTCTTTTCAAGCGCACCGCGCGCGAAGCGGCATTGCGCCACAAGATGTACGCCACGTTTATGGCGAAGCCGATGGCGCGCGAACCGGGCAGTGCGATGCACATTCATCAAAGCATTCTCGACAAGCGTACCGGTCAGAACATTTTTAGCGATGCCAGCGGAAAACCTTCGACATTGTTCTTCTCGTTCATTGCCGGATTGCAAAAGTACTTGCCGTCGGCCATGTCGTTGTTCGCGCCCAACGTCAATTCCTACCGACGAATCACGCGTCACTTGGCCGCGCCGATCAACACGCAATGGGGATACGACAATCGCACTGCGGGACTGCGTGTGCCGGTATCCAATCCCGAAAATCGGCGAGTCGAGAATCGCGTCGGCGGGGCGGACGCTAATCCGTATCTCGCGCTCGCTGCCTCGTTGGCGTGCGGCTACATGGGAATGGTGGAGGGACTCAAACCCAGCGAACCCGTCAACGGCAGCGCTTACGATTTACCCTTTACTTTGCCGCGCAATTTAGAAGAATCCCTGCGCTTGCTGCGCGACTGCAAACCGCTGATCGAAATTCTCGGCGACCGTTTTGTCATGGCGTACACGGCGGTCAAAGAAAGCGAGTACGAAACTTTTTTGCAGGTGATCAGCTCGTGGGAGCGGGAACATTTGTTGCTGAACGTATAAAATTGTCTCCGGTTGCCTAGCTGCCGGCGTTCGATTCAAAACATATTGCAGCGACGCTATAAATCTTGCGTGCGTTCGGCTACGCTCACGTCGAAACGCCGCGCCCAATTAGCGCGGGGAGTTGCGGGCGAGTTGCGGACGTCGAGATCTCGTGGAACCTTAATGATGAACACGCGTAAACTGAGTGTCGTTGCGGCGGCGCTTACTTTCTGTTTCTTGTCCGGGTGCGGTAAGCGAGAAGCAGCCCCTTCCAACGCGCCGGTCGGCGAAGAGCCGGCGTTGAATCTGTATATCTGGAACGACTATTTGGCCGACGACACGATTGCCAATTTCGAAAAGGAAACCGGCATCAAAGTGTCGGCGAGCAATTACGGAAGTAACGAAGAACTCGACGCAAAACTCGCGCCCGGAAATTCCGGCTACGACATCGTGGTGCCGTCGGCGTCGTCCTACGAACGCCAGATTAAGTCCGGCTACTATCAAAAACTCAACAAGTCGCTGTTGCCGAACCTCAAGAACATGGATCCGGACATTCAAAAGCGTTTGGCGATGCACGACCCGGGCAACGAGTACGCGGTGTTGCATATGTGGGGCACTACCGGCATCGGTTACAACGTTGAGAAGGTGCAGGCGGCAATGCAGAGTGCGCCGATCGATAGCTGGCATTTGGTGTTCGATCCGAATGTCGCCAAGAATATTCAGAAGTGCGGCATAGCGGTGCTCGATTCGGCGTCCGAAATGTTCAAGATGGCGCTCGTCTACTTAGGCAAAGACCCGAACAGTCAAGACCCCAAAGACTTGAACGCAGCAGGCGATGTATTGATGGCGCTTCGTCCATTCGTGCGTTACATCGACACGCAACGCGAGATTACCGATCTCGCCAACGGCGACATTTGTGTCGCGGTGGGTTACAGCGGCGACATGGTGCAGGCGCGTAATCGCGCCGTGGAGAATAAAACCGCGCAAAAGATTGCGTACGTCATTCCCAAAGTAGGCTCGATCATGTGGTTCGATAGCTACCTTATTCCGGTAGACGCTCCGCATCCGAACAACGCGCACGCGTTTATCAACTATATGCTGCGACCCGAAGTCATCGCCGCCGTCACCAACAAAGTCCACTATGCAAATGGCAATGTCGCTGCGACATCGAAAGTCGATCCAGCAGTGCTCAACGATCCCGGCGTGTATCCGCCTGCGGAAATCAAAGCAAAATTGACGCCGGATCTCGCGGACACCGAAGCAACCACACGCCTGATGACGCGCATGTGGCAGCGCTTTATGACCGGCGAGTAACCGCTCGCGCGTGGCTGCAAGAATGGACAAATCCAACGCTCCATGGAAAGTCGAACCAGGGAAAATCGAACCGGGGAAAGACAAACCAGCGAAAGACGAGGGCGGAAAGCCGTACATTCGCATCGAGCAGGTGACCAAGAAGTTTGGCGACTTCGTTGCGGTCAACGAGCTGTCGCTGAATATCTATCGCGGCGAAATCTTTTGTCTGCTCGGCGGTTCCGGTTGCGGCAAGACAACGCTGTTGCGCATGTTGGCCGGATTCGAAGAGCCGAATGTCGGGACGATCTTTATCGATGGCGTCGACATGGCGAGTGTGCCGCCGTACGAGCGGCCGGTGAACATGATGTTTCAGTCGTATGCGCTCTTTCCACATATGACCGTGGAACAAAACGTCGCCTTCGGTCTCAAGCAAGAAGGCCTAGCACGCACCGAGATCGCGAAGCGTGTGGCCGACATGCTGAGTATGGTGAAGTTACAAGGTTTCGAGCAACGCAAACCGCATCAACTTTCGGGTGGACAACGACAGCGCGTCGCGTTGGCGCGATCGCTCGTGAAGCGACCGAAATTACTGTTGCTCGACGAACCGTTCGGCGCGCTGGACAAAAAACTACGCGAGCATACCCAGTTCGAATTGGTCAATATTCAACAAGAGTTGGGCGTGACGTTCATCGTCGTCACGCACGATCAAGAAGAGGCGATGACGTTGGCATCGCGCATCGGTGTGATGCATCAAGGACGCATCGTACAGACCGGCACGCCGCATGAAATTTACGAATTTCCCAACTCGCGGTTGGTCGCGGACTTCATCGGCTCGGTGAATCTTTTTGAAGGACGCTTACTCGAAGACGAATCGGATCACGTGCGCATCGCATGTCTGGATCTCGGCGGAACGATCTATGTCGACCACGGCATTAGCGCCGCGCCGAACGTTGCCGTGTGGGCGGCGATTCGACCGGAGAAAATCGAGATCTCGGCAACGCAGCCGACCACTGCCGAAAACTTCGCGCGCGGTGTCGTGCAAGAGATTGCCTACATGGGTGACGCGTCCGTGTATCTCGTGCGCTTGGACTCCGGCAAAGTGGTGCGTGTGACGCAGCCGAACACGCGTCGTCGCGAAGGCGAAGCGGTCACGTGGAAGCAGACGGTTTTCTTGCGCTGGCATGCGTCGAGTCCAGTCATCGTGACGGAATAGCAATCGCCTCTATATGCGCAATCTCAGCTTAATAGTGCTCCGTGAACGATTGATGGCATCCGTGCATCGATTGCTCTCGATGCTTGTTAGCCGCTCGATCGGCACATTGCGTCGCATGAGAGTCACCAATCGCACCCTGGTTATCGCGGTGCCGTGGTTTTGGTTGCTGTTGTTTCTTCTGATTCCATTCGTCATCGTGTTGAAAATTAGTTTCGCGCAAACGCGCTGGCTTGGAACGCCGCCCTACACGCCGCTATTCGAATGGGTGCATGGC